>NZ_JAKEVJ010000006.1:0-78936 GCF_022398425.1 Shewanella sp. Isolate7
CAGCGGTAACACGTTATGTGCAACGACAAGAAAAAAGCCTGCCACTGCTGAATCAGCTTGAGACCTGGCTGATAAAATCAGCCCAACAGGTGTTACCGAAAACCAAACTCGGAGAAGCAATACAGTATTGCCTCAACCAATGGCATAAGCTGGTTCGTTACACACTCGATGGTCATCTCGCCATCGATAACAATCGTGCAGAACGAGCAATCAAACCGTTCGTCATAGGCAGAAAAAACTGGTTGTTTAGCCAGACTGCCACCGGCGCTAACGCGAGTGCTATCCTCTACAGCATCATTGAAACGGCCAAGGCTAACGACCTCAATGTGTTCGAGTATGTCATGGTTAGCCTAGAGCAGCTCAGCAAACCCGAAGTCGATATCGAGCAGCTACTACCATGGCAGTTTGCTAAACGCTAGGTGGGATCACCGGACGCTTACAAGTAAACAGCGACTCTCTGACTCATATTTCCATGGCTTATCTTTATGTACAAGGATTTCTTCTGCCTTTTCTCTAGTAATATGGCGCTCTGTAATAATTGGCTTTTTAAGGTATAAAACTCTATGAACTTGTCGGTCATCCATTAACTGAAACTCAATAACACAACCTCTTGCTCCATTTGCATAATGAGACCACATTAGAGGATGATCTTTGTCCCGACTAAAACAGGCTATCCGAAAAGTTTTAAGTAGTTCATCCCACTCTTGTTCTTTATCCTTAGGTATTGTTCCGTCAATCTTAACAACCCCCTCCATCGGATCATTTAACTCATGATGTTGAGCGGCATATAACCTTTCCCTAAGAATTAAGTCGAGCAAAAATTCAAAATTATCAAGAGATTTATATTTGTAGAAAACTTGTTGTTTAACCATACGATATCCAGAAAAAGGCTCTTAACACCCACATAAAAGCCAGCAACACTTAAGCGGCGATTAGTTTAAACTTGCAAAGCACCAATGCTAAATCGCCGCGTTGTTTTGATATCCCAGCCAGCCTTCGAGAGACTTGATGCACTTTTTGTTCGTTGCTACACAAATTTAACGTAAGCTCTTAAGTCACAAAGCTCCTGCCAAATTACCTTGGAAATTATTTTTTTAGAGTAGCCATAATACCCCCATGTCGTAGAGAGGTCATCTTGCCAGCAAGTGTCACAAGTTAAAGCCTGAGTAGGAACTCTGTTTTGGAGAATATCTTTACAAACTTCATCTAAGCTCTTTGGGTTATTGCAGTAACAGTTGAATTTAGGATCTCGCTCGCGCCGATGTAGCTGACCAATTTTTCTCTGGTAGATATTGGGATGACATTTCTTTAACCGCTGCTCAACTGAATCCTGAATATCTAAATTGCCCTTTCTAATGGCATTATCGCGAATGACCAATAGCTTTTTTGAGTCATCATCGTATCGACCTTGATTTATGGAAACTCTAAGATCAGCCATTGCTTAATTTACCTCGGAAAACATAACGTTCTGTTAAGCTATTAGCAACACAATACCGATGCCTCTGCAAACAACCTTAATCACTTAAAGCAACGCAGAGTGAAAATGTCACGTGTTGCGAATAACTCTTAAACGGATTGGTATATAGCTTTAACACTTTGATATACAGGGGTTTGAAGAGCTTAGGTTACATTTTTCAGGTATCTTTATTGATTCAATCGAAGGTAACGACAAACAAGAAGCTAAGATATTTATGGCTTCTTCTCGTTCTTTACCAGTCATACTTGTGAATACAAATCTAGCGCCTTCTTGATATAAACGCTTTGCGAGTAATGGAGCCCTTTGCTCAAAAATAGGACCAGTTGACTCTAACAAAACAAATTTTTCGAACTTCAGTATATCTGCACGATGAACTTCGGAACCTTTTATTCTCGTCGGCTTGATACCAATCCAATTGATCTTTCGATCGATTCCATAACTGCAGGGCTCATCACCTAAACCTCCAACACCTATTACAGCATCAAAATCATAGTCACGGATTTCCCCCATACAGTCGTTGATACCAAACTCCCCCTCCACATTGGGATCACCAACGTGAGTTCGCTTGTAAACGAATATGTTCTTTATATCTTGCAAGTTCCCTCCTGCTACATAACATTCTATTAGTGCGCATGCGCATCTATTTGGCAAAACGCGCATGCACATTTAACGAATCTATTATTGATGACTTACTAATCTAAAGTCATTGATTTATAACCACTCTAGCAAAATCCTGCCGGATAAACGAGCACCAGAATGAGCAAAATGAGCGTTGATATTGACTCGCTCCCGCGACTTAAATACCTGAAAGCTATTTATGAAAAGCTAATCATGAAAAATTAGCCATGAAAAGCTAGCCTCGGATAATGTGATGAACGACGCCCTGACGAGAAAGGAAGTCTTCAGCCATCTCCCCCTGTAACATGGCCAGGGTCGCCAACATGCCCGCCACCACACAGGAAGGTGCAAATACGCTGACTGACATTGGCGCGCCTTCAATGGGATAGCCAGTGCATGAGTCAATAATGTGACCATAGCGCTTGCCTCCACATAGCAGATAGCGGCGCGAATGACCGCTGGTAGCCAGTGCACCGCTCTTAAGTGTCACCCCCCTGGCCGCCGAATCGAGTGCATGGGGATCTTCTATACCTATCAGCCAGGGCCGCTCGCAGCCTGGCGAGGCAAGCATATCGCCGCCTAGATTCACTAACAGATCGTGATCAGGCAGCCCGCTGGTCATGATAGCCATGGCTTTATCAGCGGCGTACTCCTTGGCGATCCCGCCAAGATCTATCCCCATGCCCTCGGGTAGATAGAGGCGCTGATCTTCGATAACGAGGCGCTCAAAGCCTACCTGAGTAAGCGCCGCCCTAACCTTGTCATCACAAGGCAGACCTGCGCCGTGAGCCGCGCCGAATGGCCAGAGGGCTAATACAGGCTCGGCGGTAATATCAAACTTGCCCTGACTGAGCCGATAACAGTGCTCGGCAAATTTGAGCAGCCCCAGGGTTTCGTCGTCTATGGTTTGCCAGCCCCCGGCGCCGCGATTGATCTGGGTAAGCTCGCTGCTATCGCTAAAACGGTTGTACTTGGTCTCGATGCGTTTGACCTCGGTCATGGCGCGCACTAGCGCATCAGCAACCCGCTGGTCATCACCAAGACCTTCTTGGCGCACATTGCGCTTAGGGTCTTGTTTAGGCCGAACCAGCAGCTCACAGCGACTGGCCATGGCTTTGAATTCGCCCTTGAGTCCTTCGCAGCCGGGCACCTCAGCTGCGTCGTCATCAAGCAGTGGTGACAGGCTAAAACCCTCAACAAAGTCTGGGCTCAAAATCTCATCCCAAATTGCAGTACTATGGCATCGACCCTAGGAAACTGATCGAAGTCAGCCAACTCACCAGGGAGTTCAACACTGGGATTCTGCGGCCGCTGCTGATAGTAGGCGAGCCGCACACTGGCAAGCATCCCCTGCTCTAGCCTTTGACCGTATTTGACGCCAAGGGTATAGGTCTGCATCTTACCCAGACGGTGATCTGCCGAGGCGAATTCGGGCAAGGGCTCGCTCTCGGTCAAATAGAGATGGTAAAACTCGGCGGCCTGCTGCCGATAGGCCCTGAATTGCCACTGCACAAAGGCGCCGGCACTCAGGTTATAGCGATAACGCGCGTCCAAGGTGTGGGCCTGAAGCGACCAATCATCGTCACTGTAGCGATAGGAAAAGGTGAGCGTGCCGCTATCTAAGGCGCCCTTGGTCATCAGGTAGAGGTTATGTTTGAGCCGCTCATCGGGGCGCTGCTCATAATGATAGCCAAGTGCCCGTCCACTAGTGTCGACTCGGCTAACGACCTTATAGGCGTCATTAAGGTAGCCATTGACACTGGAGAGGCCGTAGCTTAGCTGAGCCTGCCAGCGACGATTAAGGGTCTGGGTCACCCCGACATTCAGGTCGAGCGTGCGTTTGAGCGCGGTATCGTAATAGCGGGTGGCATCGAACGCCTGCCTAAACTCGGCCTCGCTGGCAAAGTCCTCTCGAAACACCATCTCACTCAGCCCAACAGGTCGCCCCCCCACAGGATTAACGATATCGAAATAGTAGGCCGCGCCGGCAAACACCTGGGTATTGCTCTGGTTAAGGGAATGCTCGACACCGGCGTTCAGCCCCAGCGAGGTGTAGTCATACTCGCGAGAGAGATACCCGCCGAGACTCGTCTGCCATTTGGCGGAGAAGAGATGCTGCCAGTTGGCACTCAGCTGTAGTCGGGTATCCTTGAAGGTATCATCCAGCGGCAGTTCGCCGCTGCTGGCCTGATAGACGCCGGTGCCCGAGGGACGGGTAAAGCTTTGGGGCCGCGCCTGAATAACAGCCCCATTTGCCGAGGCGCCGGTTAACGCATCTAAGGCGATCTTGCCACGAATGATATTGGTATCGTCCAGTGCCTGACGGTAGTTGATAATGCCTTCTGCCGCCGTGACCCTGTCCTGCTCCTGATAGTAAACCAGTGCGGCATCGATGGTCGCCCCGGCGAGAAGATCGGTTTCGTCTTGCTCTGTGGCACTCTCACTCGTCTGAGTGACTGCACCAGAATTGGTGCTGGCTTGGTCATTGGCCATCGCCTGCTGACTCAAGGTTGCCCCGCCGACACCGAGAAACAGACTGCTGGCCATCAGTAGCGATGCCATCACAGAATCATGGTCAGAGATTTGGGCTTGTAGCTGAGGCTCTTGTCGGGTTTTAAACTGACCTGCCTTCGCCCATGCACTTTCTGCCGACTCTAGCGACTCTAGCGACTCTAGCGACTCTAGCGACTCTAGCAGCTTTGGCGGCTTTGGTAACTCAACAGCCACCTTGCTTGCAGAGTGATTTGAAATTGCGATCCGATTGGGAGTCAATCTGTCCTTCTTGTCGCTCACGCGATCTTCCTTTTCCCTGTTATCTCTAAAACAACCTAGTTACAACCACAACCACCACCGGCGAGTGTACGACCGCCGCTGGCGCCCTCCTTACTGAAATAGATATGATCTTCTATCGCCATATCCATCTCGTCGGCTTCAAGCTGCATATCTTGGCGGGCAAATTGGCCCCGCTCCCAAGGTTTTACCCCAAGGTTGGCACAGCCAGTAATTAAGGGGGTGAGCAACAGGGCCAACAGAATGCTCACGCGGCTTGCACTAGTTTTCATTCTTTGCCCTCTTCATCAATAGCGATTGGATCTCCTGCTCGACGGCGAGTTGCTTCGACTTAAAGAATCCTAGATGCTCGCTGACCAGCTGCCCTTCGCTATCAAACAGGTAACTACTGGGCATCCCCTGCAGATTAAAGTGGCTCGCCACCTCGCCCTTGGGATCGTAGAGGATATCGAAACTGGTCTTGAAGTCCGCCAGAAATGGCCCCGCCATCTCACGCTTTTCATCGAGATTGATCGCAACGATCGCCAGCCCCTTATCGCCATAGCGCTGATGCATCAGCTCCATCCAGGGAAAAGAGTCGCGACAGGGCGCACACCAGGAGGCCCAAAAATCCACATAGACCACCTTGCCCTTGTAGGCCTCGAGTGAGACCTGCTCGCCGCTCAAGGTGCTCGCACTGAGATCTAATCGCGGCGCGCCGTGACACAGGGGCAAGCTCGACAGACATAGCAGCAGCGCCATAGATAGGCGTCTCCCCGCTACACTTTTAATGCGCCCGGCAATTTGCATCGCTATCTCCTCGCATCATTCCATTTGTTGCCACCAGAGGGACACTATCACTAAGCGCTATCTCTACAAACTGTATCTACGCACTGTCTCTAAATGACTTCAAGGTGTTATCAATCTTGTATCTTATTATGCGAGGTTAGCAAAAATACAGCTGATGGGAACAGCTAAAGATCCAAATCGCGTAACATAAACTAGGCGACGTTAACCCAAAACATGCTGAGCAGTATTATTCCACTGAAGATTCTGCCCAGGAGAGATAACAGACACTGGCTTTAACGCCGTGACGATTAAACCAGTCCAGCCAGATGGTCTGATTGTCTCTTAGGCTATCTCCCGGCCCTTTTACCTCGATAAGCTCGGCGGATACCCCTTTATGTTGAAAGTTTGGTAAGCCGTCTTCCCTGCTATCTTCATTGCTAGGACGCTCTAGGTCTAGCTCTAGGTCTAGATGAAAACAGATGAGATCGGGAAAGCCAGCACGATAGTAGCGGAGATCGAACAGCATATGTCGAAATAGGTTTGCCAGAAAAGCACCGCTGAATGCTGCCAGTGCCAGCTCCAGTAACAACGGTGTCTGATCCTTTTCGCGGCTTTGGGCTGATTCCAACCCTAGGTCATCGAGGCTTAACTCTTCAAACAAGGGCCAATGTACCCAGTCGTTGGTGATCCCGCGTTTGGCGTGAAAATGACTGACGATCACCTCGATATCGCCGGATGCCAACGCCGCAAGGCGCGCATCTATGGCACGCTTGCGCCGTGGATAGAAGGCGCTGTGGTACATATCACTCGGCCTGCTCTGGTAGGGATTGGCAAAGGCGCCACGCACATCGGCGAAGATAATGTCCCAAAAGGCCAGGCCAAACAGGCTAGCGAACAGACGGTTCTCTACCTCGACACAAAGATGCATCTGCCTTTCCTGCACACGAGTCAGATGCCTAGCAGCGCTTTGCTCGACACGCTCTGCGTTTAAGGCTCTATCTTCCTGGCTCTCATCGGTAGCTGTGCGCTGACACTCAAGTTTGAAGGTATCAAACTCCCCTTGCCAAGACTTGGGCGCCGCCCTTCTCAGGCTGCGATGAAGGCTTTTCTGCAAACGCCTTGCGACCAGACGCTCACTCTCCTCCAAAGGTTCTGCTAACATCAGCTCAACTAGCCTTAGCGCTTCATCATCGCGGCCAAGCTTATTCAGGCAGCGAGTCCGGCGTTCCCGGCTCGGCGGTCTCTCTGTGTTAGCATAAAGGGCTAATGCGCGCTCAAAAAGGCCTAAGCGCTCCAATTGGCGCGCCGCCATTAGCCAGAGTACCTGGGTCATGCGGTTCAGCTTTTCATTGTTAGCCTCTTTAGATAGATTGTCAGCCTCTTTAGAGAAATCGGGCAGCTCGGTGAGACTCTGGCAAAATGAATCAATTTTTTTGACATCAAGGTCACATGGCTTACCACCCAACCCACCCTCTTCAAACTCCCGGTATAGACTAGATAACGTATACAAGCCTTCTAACTCGGCTCGCGTATTAAAGCTGCGACAGGCGATGCTCACCGAATATGCTTCAAAATTATGAATGCCAAGATCGGCCAAGATAAACTGACTCAGGGACTGACTCATACGCTCGAAATAGAGTAGCTCGAAACGTCGATAGACGGCCTTGGGACTCAGGCAGAACCAATGCCACTCGGGCGCCAGCCCCGCAAGCAGTCGCGCCAATAGGCCCGCGTTTTGGGCATACTCGATAAGCTCGCTCTTCTTCAGCCGCTTAATCGCCGCGCAACCGAGGTTCGAAGCCTCTGGATTGCCAGGCGCTGATTGACTGGAATCTTGCGCTAACAAGGCCTTAATAAGCTCCGCCTTGGTGCTCTTTTGCAGCAGCCAGCTCGTTTCGGGCCGCTCATAGTCGATCAGTTCGTGAGCATGCAGCTGCGAGATGGCCGCCGAGATATCTGTGATTTCAATGTAGCTAAGCTGTGGCAAGCAGAACCAGGGCCCCTTACGCGAGATGAGTCTCACCAGCAGACACTGAGCATCCTGTCCCAACGCCGAAAAAGTGCTAATAAAGCCCAGCTCAACCTCATCGAGCAGATCGCCATAGCGATGCTCAACACCTTGGAGCATGGTGTTGAAATTATTAAGGTAGTAATAAACTGGCAATGCAGGTGGCATCTTGGCGGCTTGCTTTGACGGCGCTAGCGCTGGCGACGATGACGACGGTGATGATGATGACGTGGTTAGCGGCGCTGGCATTAGCGGCGCCGATTGCACGATTTTACCTTGAACATGCCCCTCTACTGGCTCCAGTCTTTGCTTAACCATTAACGTTTTCTATCCCTGTATTTTTCTCTTCATCTTCGCCGCTTTAAACGCTAAGCGGCAAATCCCATCAAACAGACTCTACGGCAGGCTTTACAAGCTTAGGGAGTTGGCGCACTCTTAGCAAAATAACAAAAAGTGCCAGCATTTGGCGATAAAACAGCGTAGGAAAAATCATCATGTGGATTCAAGTCGAGATAAATCTGCCCCCGAAACAACGCGGGTATCACCTGATCACCGAAGAGATCTATCGCGCCGCCCCAGAGCTTAGCAAGATTAAGATAGGTCTCGCCCATCTGTTGTTACAACATACCTCGGCGGGAGTCACGCTCAACGAAAATGCCGACCCCAGTGTGCGGGAAGACTTTGAGCGCTTCTTTAACCGTTTGGTCCCGGAGAATGAGCCCTATTATACCCATACCTATGAGGGGGACGACGACATGCCGGCCCATCTGAAGTCGTCGATTCTGGGGGCGGAACTTACCCTACCTATCACCGACGGAGAGTTCAATCTGGGTACCTGGCAAGGGATCTACCTGTGCGAGGCACGCAACCGCGCCGGGGGCCGTACCCTGTTACTCACCATCCAGGGCGAGTAATCTCGAACAACTAATCTCGAACAACTAATTTAGGGCAAGTGGCCCCTATCAATCTGCGACTGGCTGCTCTGTGAGAGGTTGAAGCAGAGCCAGCCAATCATCCTTATCCATCTCCGCGGCCGTTAGGCTCTCGGTCTGATACATGCTTTGGGCTAGCGCCTGTTTGCTCTGCTGCAGCTGCTGAATGCGCTCCTCAACCGTGTTCTGACAGATAAGCTTATAGACGAATACCGGCTTGTCCTGCCCTATACGATAGGCCCTGTCGCTGGCCTGCTCTTCGGCAGCGGGATTCCACCAGGGATCCACATGGATCACCACATCCGCCTCGGTCAGATTGAGTCCAGACCCACCGGCCTTTAGGCTGATGAGAAACACATTGACCTCGCCGCGACGAAAACGCTCTATGATGCGATCGCGATGGCGGCTTCGCCCGGTTAGCATCTCATAGCCTATCTGCTGGCAATCCAATTGCTCGGCGATCAGATCCAGCATACTGGTAAAGGAGGAGAAGATGAGAATGTTGCGGCCATCTTCAATCATGTTCGGCAACTTGTTCTCTAACCAGGCTAGCTTGGAAGACTCGACGTTAGCCTCATCCTGGCCGCCGTCGTAGGCGGTATTCTTCGCGTTTGTTTCTGCGCCCTCTGAGCTGGCCTCGGCAAGATCCGCGCGCTCGCCAGCCTGAGCCAGATTGAGCATCGACGGGTGACAGCAGACCTGGCGAAGCTTAAGCAGTGCGTTGCTGATCATCAGGCGGTTCGCCTTGGCACCGGTTTGCCGCAGCGCCAGCTGCACCTGCTCCGCCACCGTCAGGCGTATGGTCTCATAGAGATCCGACTGACTCTGGCTCAGCTCAATCAAGGTGTTGATCACCGTCTTGGTCGGCAGTTCGGTCGCCACCTGACGCTTGGTGCGCCTGAGCATAAAGGGCGCCAGACGCTGAGCTAGTCGTTGGCGGCTGGTGTCGCAATGATCTTTCTCTATCGGCTGTTTAAACTGGCGCTGAAACTGGGTCGCCGTGCCGAGAAAGCCTGGCATCAGGAAATGAAACAGCGACCAGAGTTCACCCAGATGATTCTCCATCGGCGTCCCCGTCAAACAGAGACGATGCTTGGTCTGCAGGCGGTTCACCAACTTAGTGATGCGGCTGCGGCTGTTTTTGATGGTCTGTGCCTCATCTAAGATCACCTGATGCCAGTTAAGCTTGGTCAGCCGCTCGGCATCCTGAGCCAAGATGCCGTAGCTGGTGATCAGCACATCGACATGGGTCAGCGCCTGCTCATTATCGTGACGGGCACGGCCGCTCCAGATGAAACTCGTCAGGCTAGGGGTAAACTGCGCGATCTCTCGCTGCCAGTTGCTGAGCAAACTGGTGGGCGCCACAACCAGCACCGGCGCCTTACACACACCGGCCTGTTTATCCAATAAGATGCTACAAAGGGTCTGCAGCGTCTTACCCAGGCCCATGTCGTCTGCCAGTATGGCGCCAAAGCCATGTTGCTTGATAAATTGTAGCCAGGCGACCCCTTCTACCTGGTAGGGGCGCAGCTCGGCGTTGAGCCCATTGGGCGCGACAAAGTCCGCGGTACCTAGCCGGTCGCCTCGCTGGGTTTGCGACTCATTGAGATAACGGCCTAGCGCCTTGGCATGTTGCCTGAGCTTGGCCTCGCCCGACCAGGTGAGCGCCTGCTTTGACTGACTCAAGGCGTCATCGAGCAGCGGGATGCGGCCGAGGTGATGCCTGGCCAGCACCAACTTCTCCTGATCGTTTAGGGGCTGCTGGGTAAAGAGTTCGTCCAGCACAGCAAGTATTCGCTGCACGCGGCTCGCCGGCAGCGTCAGGATCGCGCCAGATTCTAGCTCGAGCGCCACCTCCTGTAGCTGCTGCTCGCTCCCCTGTTTATCAGACTGCGCAGCACCGCTGTTTAACGCCGGGCTAGTGCCTATATGTGGGCTAGTGCTTAGATCAGGGCTGGTCGTGAAATCCCGGCTTAGCTTGCCCTGTCGAATCAGGTTAACCAGCAGAGGCAAGAGGTTAACCCGTTTCCCCTCGACCTCGACCCCCAGGCTAAGCTCGAACCAATCCTTGTCGGTGCTGTTTACCTCGCCATACCAGGCATTGGCCGCCACCTGAACGAAACGCTGTTTGGCCACCAGTTCAATCTGCCAGCCCTTAAGCGACAGGGTGCGCAGCAAGATCACATGCTCACTCACCTCGTCCGGTACCAATCGTAGGCCATAGTTGAGGGTTTCGGTGACCGCAGTTTCAAATTGGCTAGTAAGTAAGGGTAAGGGGTTGAGCATCAGCTGACACTTGGCAAACTGCGCCATAAAGGCCTTATGCCCGGCGCCCAGGTAACTTAACGCTTCGAAATCATATAGCCTTCCGCGATGGACCATAGAAAATTTCGCGACATCTATGGGCGACAACATAGGCTCGTGCCAGTGCTGCTCCAGGCTCTCGCGGGCGATCTCAAGGCGTGGCAGCCAGTCACCGTCCAGATCCACACCCTCTAACAGCTGTTGATTAATCCGCTGATCCTGGCGTTTATCTAGGATCCCCGTGCCCGAGCAGGTATCTAGCCAGACCCCGGCGCAAAGCGGCAACATGAACTCTTCGTCCAGATAATCTTCATCATAGTGGGTCGCCAGACGCACGGGCTCACCCGCCACCTTGCCAAAGAAACAGCGTCCGCTAGCAAACAGCAAGCGATAAAAATCACTGTCGAGTGTGGCTGAATGTTCACTGGAAAGAGGCCGTGAGGAGCAAAAGGCGTCATTAGCGAGCGAACACTTGAGATCGATAAGGATCGCCTGCTCAAGCGAGGCTCCTGCCTGCGACACCTGTTGTTGCTCTGCCAGTGCATCCAGGCGTGACACCGCAGGGCTTAGGTACTCGGGTAGCTGTGATAGAGTGCTATCGGCACGCAAATTTTCACTGCTGGTTTCGGGGCTAGTTTCGGATCTAAAAGTCTCACCCGTGACTTGGCCCGCAACCTCTCTGAGTAGGTGCAGTAACTTGAGATCTGTCTGACTGACATACTTGGGCACAGGCTGGCTCTGCAGCAGCTCGAAGCCTAAAGGTCCCTTGAGCTGATAGCGGCCATTCTTGTTGAGATAGCCTTTTAACACCTTGAGCTGCAAACCTGTCTCGCTCGGGCTTAACAGGTAAAGGATGCGATGGCGCGCCATGGTGGGGAAAGGATCGAAACGCTCCTTGAGATCGCTGCGAAACAGGCGAATCGCCGTATCTGAGCGTCTGGAACGTCCCTGCTCTTCGAGTGCGCTATGAGCCGCCAGCTCGATCACCAAGGCCGCCTGATGCAGACAGCGTGGCTGACCGCAGTCACAACGACCGCTCACCTTACCCTGATCGTTAAGGGAGACTTGGCAAGATAACTTAGGCTCGCCCGCGAAGACACCACGAATAATATGGGCGCGGCGCTGACACTCCAGCAGCCGACCGTCCAATAGGGCTTGCAGCGCAGAAAACCTTTCTTGATGTGAAAACTCTTGTACAGCCGTTTGTAGTAACATCGTCCGAGAAAAAAGCAGATAGACCAAGATCAGCGATTGAAAGGAGAGATGATATCACTATTTGTTGGGCCTGTTGTAGCCCGAAAGGAGGCAAGTGTCGGCTTACTGCGCAGTTGCCCACGCCCTGAGCCGACACCTGTGACCCAGATCACTGAATGCAGATTAAGCAGAGATCGCGGTGCGTTTCATGCGCGCCAAGTAGAAGCCGTCGAAGCCGCTGTCGGCCACGCTAACGGTTTCATCGTCGATGAAGCTAAAGTGTGGATTGGCAGACAGGAAGGCATCTACCTGCTGGCGATTCTCCTGTGGCATGATGGAGCAAGTGGCGTAGATCAAGATGCCGTCGACCTTCACCATGCGGCTATAGCTCTGCAGGATCTCCTTTTGCAGCTCGACCAATACCGGCAGACGCTCCGGCGTATCACGCCACTTGGCATCGGGATTACGCTTGAGAACCCCAAGGCCAGAACAAGGCACGTCCAGCAGCACCCTGTCGGCGCTCAGTTTAAGACGCTTGATGGTCTTGCTGCTGGCAATGATGCGGGTCTCGACGTTATGGGCTGCGGCGCGGCGCGCTCGCTGTTTCAAGTTGTCCAGTTTCCACTGCTCCACATCCATGGCAAGCAGTCTGCCCTTACCCTGCATCTGCGCGGCAATGGCGAGCGTCTTACCGCCGGCGCCGGCGCAGGCATCGATAACTCGCATGCCAGGCTCTGCGCCTACGGCCGCCGCGACATGCTGAGAACCAGCGTCCTGCTGCTCAAACAGCCCCTGCTTAAAGCTCTCGGTGCGAAACAGCGCCGCATCAGAGATAACCTCGAGCGCGCTCGGCACACCCGGCACCTCACGGGTCTCGACCCCTTCCTTTGCCAGGCGCTTGACCAGATCCTCACGATCTGTCTTGAGCGGGTTGACGCGCAGATAGCGCTTAGGCGCCTGTGCCAGCGCGGCGCGCTCCTTGGCCCAGTCATCGCCCAACTGCTGCTGGCCCAAGGTATCGAGCCATTCGGGGCAGCCATCGAACAGGGCTTCCTGCTGCTTGGCATCGGCTAAACGCTGGTTAAAATCGGCTTCTTCGATCGCCAGGGTGTACTGCAACTTAGGTATAGGCAGCTCGTTAGCCATGTGCCAGGCATTGAGCAGGCGTGATCCCATACGGGTTATCTCATCGGTTGAGATATCGGCCAGATGACAGTAGAAGTTGAGACGACGCAGCAGATCGCCGGTCACATAGGTGATACGCGCCTGCTCGGACGGTGCTAACTTCAGTCCAGAGAAGTGATGGGAATAGGCTCTGTCCAGCGGTTTGCCCTCTTCCAGCACCATGGCCAGCACATTGATAACTAATTCGGTTGAACTTGGAGATAGCGACGCATTTAACATAGTAGAGCCTAAAGTAGCAGAGCCTAGATAATAAAAATCGCTGGCGATCATAGGAGTTAAGCCCCTATTAGGCAAGCGCTAGCAGCCATTCTGGCAATAAAAAAGGCAAGCATTGCTGCTTGCCTCTTACTAATGGCATTACGGTAAACGCATTATGCCTTAAAGCTTAGACCCTTTCACGCCATAAAACATAATAAACAGGTAACAGATGATTGGCAGGAAGAAGGCCTGCTGGATACCAATATTATCGGCAAGCACACCCTGCAGCAGCGGCAGGATCGCGCCGCCCACGATGGCCAAGCACAGCACACCAGAACCTTGTGAGGTGTGAGGGCCAAGATCCCTAAGTGCCAGACTGAAGATGGTTGGGAACATGATGGAGTTAAACAGGCCAACCGCCAGAATCGCCCACATGGCGACGTTACCCTTACTGGTCATGGCCAGCGCAACCAAGAGCGCCGCCATCAGGGCGTTGAAACCAAGTACGGTACCGGCAGGCACCTTCTGCATCACGGCACTACCGATGAAGCGACCCACCATGGCACCGCCCCAGTAATAGGTGATGTAACTCGCGGCGCTGGCCTCACTGAGTCCGGCAATGTCATCCTGGGCCAAGAAGTTAACCAGGAAGCTACCGATAGAGACCTCGGCGCCCACGTAGACGAAGATACCCACGGCGCCCAGTACTAAGTGAACAGATTGCAGCGCGCTGGTCTTGCCATTATGCACCAGCTCGCCTTGCTCACCGCTTTGGCAATGCTCTTTGATCTGCGGCAGATCCAGCTTGGCAAATACCAACGCCAGAATACCAAGGGCACTGGCGAGGATCAGATAAGGCAGCTTAACCACTTCCGCCTCGGCCTGTGCCTGGGTCAGGGTCTCGCTGGCTTCAACGGCAACCGAGAGAATTAGCACGGCGCCAAAGTAAGGCGCAACTGTGGTGCCCAAGGCGTTAAAGGCCTGGGTCAGGTTTAGACGGCTAGAGGCGGTTTCGACGCTGCCCAGGGCGTTAACATAGGGGTTTGCCGCCACCTGCAAGATAGTGATCCCAGAGGCCAGCACAAACAGTGCGCCCAAGAAGAGACCGTAAGTCGCCAGCGCCGCCGCAGGATAGAAGAGCGCGCAGCCCAGCGCCGCGATCAGCAAGCCTGTGACTATCCCTTTCTGATAGCCAAGGGCCCTCACCAGCTTACCGGCCGGCATAGAGACCAGGAAGTAGGCGCCGAAGAAGCAGAACTGGATCAGCATCGCCTCGGCATAGTTCAGCGAAAACGCCGCCTTAAGGTGGGGGATCAATATGTCGTTTAGACAGGTGATAAAGCCCCACATGAAAAACAGCGAAGTCAGGGAGACTAACGCGAAACGATAGTTCTCCTGCTCGCCACCGACCCCGGTAGCTGTGCTACTTTGTTGCATCATTGCCATGGTTAAGTTCTCTTTTGTTATTTTATCTTTCTGATTGTGCTGTTAACTGATTGTGCTGTTAAAAATTTTCACGCAAATAGATTGTTTTGAGCCCTGATTTCTGGAGACCTAGATAGCCAAGCCTCTAGTTAACGGCGTAGAAACAGCCAAAGGGAGCAAATTGTATCGAATCACCCGACAGCTCAGCCTTAGGCAGACCGTGCCCGGCCAACGGCGTCAAGCTGGTCATCCCCTCGCCTGCAAGGCTGTAGCTTTGTGGCTCACCGCTCAAGTTAAAGGCCACTAATAAGCTCTGCTCACCTAGGCGTCGTTCAAACACCAAGAGTGCGCCAGTTGACTCAATAAATTTGATATCACCCGAGATCAACACGGGGTGCTGCTTACGCCAGGTCAGCATATGGCGGTAGTGATTCAGAATCGATGCGGGATCGGCCTCTTGAACGTCGACCGCCATCGCCTTGTGAGCTGCCGGTACAGGCAGCCAGGGGCTATTGTCACTGAAGCCGCCATGGTTAGCGTCATGACGCCAAGGCATAGGCGTTCGGCAACCGTCACGCCCCTTGAACATAGGCCAGAAGGTGATGCCAAAGGGGTCTTGTAGCTGTTCATAGGCGATCTCTACCTCACCCAGACCCAGCTCTTCTCCCTGATAGATACAGACGCTGCCCCTGAGGGAACAGAGCAAAGCATTGAGCATCTTGCCCATGTCCGCATTGAAGGCTTCTCGGCCCCAGCGGGTCGCGACACGCTGCACGTCGTGATTACCTATCGCCCAACAGGGCCAGCCATCACCTATGCTCTGCTCAAGGGCCTCGACAGTTTGGCGAATATAAGCCGGGCTAAAGTCATCGGTGAGCAGCTCGAAGCTGTAGGCCATATGCAGGCGATCCTCACCCTGGGTATATTCGGCCATGGTGGCCAGCGAGTCTTCCGATGAGACCTCGCCCAGGGTAACCACGCCGGGATATTGGTCGATAAGCGCGCGCAGCTCCTCGATAAAGCCGACGGTCTGCGGGCGGGTGTTATTGAAGTAGTGATACTGGTAGGCGTAGGGGTTATCTTCGCTAAAGCCCCTGCCCTGACGCTTGTCTGCGGGCTTGGCCGGATTGTCTCTGAGCTGCTCGTCGTGATAGCAGAAGGTGATCGCATCGAGGCGAAAGCCATCCACTCCCTTATCGAGCCAGAACTTGACGTTCTGCAGCACCGCGCGGCGTACATCAGGGTTGTGGAAGTTGAGATCCGGCTGACTGGTTAGGAAGTTGTGCAGATAATATTGTTGACGACGTGGCTCCCACTCCCAGGCGCAGCCACCGAAGATCGCCAGCCAGTTGTTCGGCGCCGTCCCGTCGGGCTTAGGATCGGCCCAGACATACCAGTCTTGCTTGGCATTGTCGCGGCTCTGACGGCTCTCGCTAAACCAGGCGTGTTGATCTGAGGTATGACTCAACACCTGATCGATAATCACCTTGATCCCCAGACGATGGGCCTTGTCGATCAGCTCGTCGAAGTCGTCCATGGTGCCAAACAGCGGATCGATAGCCAGGTAATCACTGATGTCATAACCGAAGTCTTTCATCGGTGACTTGAAGAAAGGCGAGATCCAGATGGCAT
The DNA here is from genome assembly GCF_022398425.1 of Shewanella sp. Isolate7. Classification (NCBI taxonomy): domain Bacteria; kingdom Pseudomonadati; phylum Pseudomonadota; class Gammaproteobacteria; order Alteromonadales; family Shewanellaceae; genus Shewanella; species Shewanella sp. Isolate7. The sequence continues at coordinate 16,532 of NZ_JAKEVJ010000006.1, forward strand.
CGACATTCAGGCTCGCAATATAATCGAGTTTACTGATAATGCCCTGTAGGTCCCCGACACCGTCGCCATTGGAATCCATTAAGCTGCGAGGATAGATCTGATAGATGACGGCGCCGCGCCACCAGTAGAGTTGGTTCATTATCGCCCCTATGTCACCAACGACTATATTAAAGGCAGCTGCCTGCCTTCGGGTTGCATACCTGTCACCCAATCGTTGTCGACGAACAATTGTTATTAGAATGAAACGAGCATACGTCATCCGGGAAATCGGGTTCAACACCACTGCATACGTATGCAAAACAGACAGGCGTGAAGCACCTTCTAGGCACCTAGAGTAAAGGCAAATAAAAACATAGAGTTAATCTGATTTTGGCGGGCTATTTTGTGACCTTGCGCACCCCAAATGGCGGCCTTTATGAGGCTTGGGTCACTTTTGAATACGTATGCATAATATTGTGACCGCGACGAATGCGAGAGTAGTATCGGGTCTGCTACATAACAACTTAGAAACAAGTACAATAACAAGCACTCTCATTCACCTATATAGCTGTGAACAAGGGTCCCCCCTTAATTTCACACATAAGAAGTAATACAGAATGAATAGAGTGAAAAAAGGGGAAGATGGATGTTTCAATTTAAACCTAACCTACTCACGCTAGCCCTGCTTACCGCCGGTGTCAGTGTGCAGGGTTTTGCAGCAGACGCGGTAGAGACAGAAGACCAAGCGCAAGCCCAGCAGTCGATCGAAGTGATTGAAGTCACCGGGATCCGTCGCAGCTTGCAAGAGTCTCAATCACTCAAGATGTCCTCATCATCTGTGGTCGAAGCCATTTCGGCTGAAGACATAGGTAAGTTGCCAGACGTGAGTATCGCCGAGTCGTTAGCTCGCCTGCCGGGTGTTGCCGCGCAGCGTCTCGATGGCCGCGCGAACGTTATTTCGATTCGCGGTCTGGGCCCAGACTTTACGACCGCCACCTTAAACGGCCGCGAACAGGCCTCGGTTAACGACAACCGTGGTGTTGAGTTCGACCAATACCCTTCCGAGCTGCTAAACCGCGTTGTGGTTTACAAGACACCGGATGCCTCTGTGATGGCACAAGCTATCGGCGGTACCGTCGATATGCAGACCATTAGCCCCCTAATTCATGGTGAACAGACAGTCGCTGTCTCACTTCGCGGTGAAATGAACGATCTTGGTGCACTTAACAGCGATTCAACCGACAAGGGATACCGCAGCAGCATCTCATACATCGACCAATTCGCCGATGAAACCATAGGTATTGCGCTGGGCTACGCCCGTATGCAATCGCCTAACCAGGAAGAACGCTGGCAGGCCTGGGGGTACCCAGAGCTAGATTACAACCCCGAAAACCCTAAGGTATTAGGCGGTGCCAAGCCATTCGTTCGCTCGAGCGAACTTGAACGCGACGGCGTACTCGCCGTATTCGAGTATCAGCCAAACGACAGCTTTAAGTCTGTTATCGACCTCTACTACACCAAGTTTAAAGATGAACAGCGTCTTCGCGGCATCGAGATCCCAGGTCAATGGGGTGGCGGCTGGGCAAACTCAGGCATCACCGCGCTGGAAACCCAAGACGGTCTGGTAACCAAAGGTGTGATCAACGACGCAGCAGTACTCGTACGTAACGACATCAACGTGCGTGACGCCGAGTCACTGTCGATTGGTTGGAACAACAAATACGCCATCAACGATAACTGGAATATCGAAGCCGATGTCGCCCTCTCTAAGGCAAGCCGTACCGATCTGGGTATGGAAAGTTATGCGGGAACAGGCCGTGGTAACGGCAACGGTACCACCGACAGCTTAGGTTTCGAATATGACGGTCAGGGCGGATATGACTTCACCCATAACCTAAATTACGCAGATCCCGATCTGATCAAGCTAGGCGGCGGCTTTAGCTGGGGCGATCCGTTAAACAATGATAACAACGACAGTCAGGATGGCTTCATCAACAAGCCAGAGATTGAAGATGAGCTTAAGTCACTGCGCCTTGCGGCTGAGTATATCTTCGATGACGGCGCTATCAGCAGCATCCAGTTTGGTGTGAATCGCACCGACCGTGAAAAGAGCAAGCGCGACAACGGCTACTATCTGACGCTTAAAGACTACCCAGATATGCTGACCGTACCAGAAAAGTACCTGTTAGACCCAACATCGCTGGCTTTCTTTGGCATGGGTGACATGCTGAGCTACGACTCACTCGCCTTCTACAACGACGGTAACTACATAGAAACCAACGCCGATTCGGTGGATCTTGGACGTGCCACCAACTCGTGGGATGTATCGGAAGAGGTGACTACGGCATTCGTTAAGGTAAACCTTGAAACCGAACTCTATGATATCCCGGTCACAGGTAACCTTGGTTTACAGGCTGTCTACACAGACCAAAGCTCAGACGGCACGGTAGCGACGGCAGATAGTGGGACTGTTGTCAAAACCCCTATCACCGCAGGTGATACTTACACTGAATGGCTACCTAGCATCAACCTTGGCTTCGAAGTCGCCGAAGGTCAGATGGTTCGCGTTGCCGCTGCACGTACCCTTACCCGTGCACGCATGGATAAGATGAACGCCAACGTTAACTTCAGCTATAACGCCAATCCAACAGATGGTGTTAACTGGTCCGGTGGTGCAGGTAACCCTTATCTGCGTCCTTGGTTGGCCCGTCAGTACGATATCAGCTACGAGAACTACTTCAGCGATCAAGGCTACTTCGCCCTGGCTGTGTTCTACAAGGATCTGGAAAACTATATCTATGATCAGCAATCCAACTTCAACTTTGGTGAGCTGTTCCCTGAGCAAACGGGCAACCCTATCGGCAGAGTGACTCAGCCACAGAATGGTCAAGGCGGTTATGTTCGCGGTATTGAGGCATCACTGTCATTGGACTTCGGTCTGTTTGCCGACAGCTTGGAAGGTTTTGGTACCATCCTAAGCGGTACCTACAACGATAGCGAAGTAAAAGAAACGCCAGATAGTGAACCAACAACGCTACCGGGTCTGTCTGAGAAGACCTTTAACGCCACGGTTTACTACGAAAACGCAGGCTTCAGTGCTCGCGTCAGCTCTCGCTACCGTAGTGACTTCCTGGGTGAAGTCACCAAGATCAGCCTGCAGCGTGAAAACGTGAACATCAAGGCGGAGACGGTTGTCGACGCGCAGATTGGTTATGACTTCTCTGAGAGTGGAATTGACGCCCTTTACGGTCTGTCGGTGCTCTTCCAGGTGAACAACCTGACCAACGAGCCATTCACCTCTTACTTTGGTGATGACAAGCGCGAAGTGCGTGACTTCCAAAACTATGGTCGCAACTATATGTTAGGTTTGAACTACAAGTTCTAAGCTAACACGCCTTTAAATTAGCCTCTGTAACCCTGTTACGGGGGCTTTTTTTTAAGGTGACTATTATTGTCCTAGTTGTTAAAGCACAAGTTTTTAAAGCGTAGGTTTTTAAGGTGTAAGTTAAGGAGCAAGCCATGACATCAGAGATTAAACACCTGGTCATCGTAGGTGGCGGCAGCGCAGGTTGGATGGCGGCAGCCATGCTTAGTCGCATGATGGGCCGGCAACTTAAGATCACCCTGATCGAGTCAGATCAAATCGCCACCGTCGGTGTTGGCGAAGCCAGCATCCCCCCTCTGCAGCTCTTCAACCGCGCATTAGGCATTAACGAACACGACTTTCTTAGGGCGACTCAGGGCACCTACAAGCTGGGGATCGAATTTGAGCATTGGCTCAAACAGGATCAGGCGTACATGCACGCCTTCGGCACTCAGGGCAAAGATCTTGCGCTCACCCCCTTTCGCCACCTCTGGCTAAAGTCGAAGCCTGAGTCGGCAAGTGACTATTGGCGATACTCCCTTAACTATCAAGCTGCTAAGGCCAATCGGTTTCAACCCTTAGCTCAACTTCCTGGCACAGATCTTCCTGGGATCAATCATGCTTACCATTTCGATGCAGGCCTCTATGGTAAGCTGCTGGCACACTACAGCCAGCAAAACGGCGTTAACCGTAAAGAAGGCAAGATAACCCGAGTCCTATTAGATGGCGACAGCGGTGATATCGACTGTCTCGAACTCGAAAACGGCGAAAGGATCCGCGGCGATCTCTATCTGGATTGCTCGGGATTTCACGGCCTCCTCATCAAACAGGCGCTTAACGTCGAGTACCTGGATTACCGCGAATGGCTCCTGTGTGACCGCGCCATCGCCATGCCGACGATGGCAACTCGGCCAAGGCGCCCCTATACCCGGGCCAGCGCCCATAAGGCCGGCTGGTGCTGGCAGATCCCACTACAACACAGGACCGGTAATGGCATCGTCTACTCGAGCCAATACATGAGTGACGATGAGGCCTTATCACTGCTGGAAAAACAGGTAGACGGCGCGCCCATTGGCGAGCCGAGAAAGATTCAGTTCATCCCGGGACGCGTCGCCAAGCAGTGGCATAAGAACTGTGTCTCACTGGGGCTCTCAAGTGGCTTCTTAGAACCTCTGGAGTCCACCAGTCTGCATCTCATTCAAAGCGGTATCATACGCCTGTTAAAGCTTTTCCCTAACCCGCTGAATATGGGTGCACTGAGGGATGAATATAACCGCCAATCGGCTGAAGAGTTTGAACAGATACGAGACTTTATTATCTTACATTACAAATTAAATCAGAGGGATAATGACGAATTTTGGCAACATTGCCGCGAGATGTCGGTGCCAGATACCTTAACCGCCAAGATGGCATTATTCTCCGCCTCGGGCGTAATAGATTGCCCCCAGGAATCCCTCTTTAGCGAAAATGCCTGGACCCAGGTGATGCTGGGGCAAGGCCTCATGCCTGCGAGTGCCCATCCCCTCGCTAGCGCACTGACAACAGAACAAACCACAGAACTACTCCGTAATCTAAACAGAATCATCACCAAGACGACTGACGCCATGGCGAGTCATGATGACTACCTCAAACAACACTGCGCCGCGCAGTCAGAGTAAAAAAGGATAACCAGATGAAACTCTCTTACCTCTCTCGAAGCATAGCTTTAGGTGCTTTAGGTGCTGTCATTGCACTGGGTGGCACCACTTTTTCAGCTCAGGCCACCAACAACAATGCATCTCTTCGTATCGAGCCGCTCAACTGGTGGGCGGGCATGCACCACAGCCAGCTGCAGCTGATGGTTCACGGCAAAGATATCACCAAGGCCAAGGTCAGCATTAAGGCTGACGGCGTGACCCTTAAAGGCGTTGAGACCACCGAGAACCCCAACTACCTGTTTGTGAACCTGGACACCCAAGGCGCCAAGGCGCAGACCCTTGAGCTCACTTTCAAGCAAACCGATCGTGAGGCGATGCATGTTAGCTATGAGCTACTCAAGCGCGATAACGCCAGCGCGGCCCGCCAGGGCTTTGGCAACCAGGATGTCATCTATCTCATCACGCCGGATCGCTTCGCCAACGGCGATCCAAGTAACGACAACCAGAGCGATATGCTAGAGCGCGCCGATCGCAGCAATCCCGGCGGCCGCCATGGCGGTGATATTCAGGGGATCATCAACAGCCTAGATTATCTGGCCGATCTCGGCGTAACTCAGCTGTGGATCAACCCGCTCACCGAAAACAATATGGCCGAGTACTCCTATCACGGCTACTCGGTCACCGACCACTACCGTATCGATCCCCGATTTGGCAGCAACCAGGATTACCGTCAGCTTGCCGTGAAGGCCAAAGAGCATGGCATTGGCATCATCGCCGATGTGGTGGTCAATCATATCGGTGCCAATCACTGGTGGATGCAGGATCTACCCAGCCAGGACTGGCTCAACCTTGCCCCGGCAACCGAGAAAGTTAAGACGCTTAAGCCTATCTTTACCAGCCACAGACGCACCACGATGCAAGACCCCTATGCTACTGAGCAAGACAAGCAAGAGTTCAGTCATGGCTGGTTTGTCGAGTCGATGCCGGATCTAAACCAGCAGCAGCCACTGCTTGCCAACTACCTGATCCAAAACAGCATCTGGTGGGTCGAATATGCCCAGCTCAGCGGCATTCGCGAAGACACCTACTCCTATGCCGATAAGGACTTCCTGGTCGATTGGACCAAGGCCATCATGGCCGAATACCCTAAGTTCAATATCGTCGGTGAAGAGTGGACAGGTAACCCCATCACAGTGGCCTATTGGCAGAAAGACAAGGTAAACAAGGATGGCTACCGATCGGCGCTGCCGAGTCTGATGGACTTCCCCCTCTACGAGACCCTATTAAAGGCGCTGAGTGAGAAAGAGAGCTGGAGTGATGGTCTAATCCGCCTGTTCGAATTTTTGGGTAATGACATGGTCTATGCCGACCCGACACAGCTGGTTCTTTTCGAGGGCAACCACGACACCAATAGGATCTATAGCCTGCTGGGTGACAACCTGGCACTGACTAAGATGGCGCTGGCCTATGTGCTGACCAGTAACCGCATACCACAGATCTTCTATGGCTCAGAAATTTTGATGCAAAGTCCAACCAAAGATCGTAATGACGGTATTACTCGCTCTGATTTCCCAGGCGGTTGGGAGGGTGATGCCATCTCCGTTTTTGATAACAAAGGGCTAAATGCGGATCAAGCATCCATGCTGAGCTTTACCCGTACCCTGCTCAACTTCCGTAAGACGGCGAGCTATATCCACAACGGCGGCCTTCGCCACTATGTGCCTAAAGATGGCGTTTACGTGCAGATGCGCTGTAGCCAGCAAGATTGCGGCGACAAGGCACGTCTCATGAGCATCTTCAACAAGAACGACAAGCCGGTCGAACTGTTACTCGAGCGCTATCGCGATCTACTGGGCAATGCCCGCAAGGCGCGCAATGTGATAACAGGCGAAAGCGTGATACTTGATGAAACCCTCTCCCTCAAGGAGCAAGGCGTTACCCTACTCGCCATCGAGGAAGCCAATTGATGCTAAAAGCAAAATCAGTACAACCTATGGGCGCTCGCCCAGTACGTCAGAGGCTTAAGACCTTAGACCCCATGGTTCGCTTAGCCACCATTAGCGGTTTTACCCTGCTGCTATCGGCGCAGGCCATCGCCTTGCCGCAGATGGAGATTCGCTCCAGCGCGAGCCTGCATGAAAATGCCACAAACAAAGTGAGCCAAACGCAAGTTGCAAACGTAGATAAACCCGTTATCTATCAGGTGTTCACCCGCTTGTTTGGTAACACCCAGACCGCCAATGTCCCCTGGGGCACCAAGGCGCAAAATGGCGTAGGCAAGTTCAGCGACTTTACGCCCAAGGCGCTCGAAAGCATCAAGTCCCTCGGCGTCAGCCATATCTGGTATACCGGGGTTCCTCATCACGCGCTGGTGGGCGACTATCAGACCTATGACATAGGATTGGACGATCCCGATGTGGTCAAGGGCCGTGCGGGCTCGCCCTATGCGGTGAAAGATTACTATAACGTTAACCCGGATCTGGCAGACGATCCCGCCAAGCGCCTTGAGGAGTTCGAGGCGTTGATCGCCCGCACCCATGCCGCGGGGATGAAGGTAGTGATAGACATAGTGCCCAACCATGTGGCGCGCGGCTATCACTCACTTTCGGCCCCGCATGGGGTGAGCGACTTCGGCGCTGATGACAACACTCGGCTAGCCTACGCCAGAGACAACGACTTCTATTATGTGGTGGGAACCCCCTTCGAGGTGCCAGATCTTAGCCAGGACCTTAAGCCCCTCGGCGGCCAGGCCCATCCCCTCGTCGATGGCAAGTTCGAGGAGTTCCCCGCCAAATGGACGGGTAATGGCGCCCGCGCGGCCAAGCCAGATCAGAATGACTGGTATGAGACGGTCAAGATCAACTATGGCATCAAGCCAGATGGCAGCATAGATCATCCGCAGTTGCCTAAGGGCTTTGACAGCAAATCTGTTGCCGAGCATTACGCCTTCTGGCAACAGGTACCCAAGCAAAGCATCCCCAGCTCCTGGCATAAGTTCAACCAGATTACCCAGTACTGGCTAGCCAAGGGCGTCGACGGTTTTCGCTATGACATGGCCGAGATGGTGCCAGTCGCCTTCTGGAGTTACTTAAACAGCAATATTAAACAGACGAACCCTGATGCCCTGCTGCTCGCCGAGGTCTATACCCCAAGTCGCTACCGTGACTACATTCATCTGGGCAAGATGGATTACCTCTACGACAAAGTCGGACTCTACGACAGCCTCAAGGCGATCATCCAGGGTAAGGCGGGCACACCAGCAATCGAGCGCGATCGCAAAAGCGTTGCTGACATCGCCGGGCACATGCTGCATTTTCTGGAGAACCATGACGAGCAGCGTATCGCCAGCCCTGAATTTGCCGGAGATCCCAAAAGCGCCCTGCCCGCCATGGTGATATCGACAACATTGAGTGAGGCGCCCACCCTGTTCTATTTCGGTCAGGAAGTGGGCGAAGATGGCAGCGAAGAGGCTGGCTTTGGTAAGCCGAGTCGCACCAGCATCTTCGATTATATAGGTGTGCCGGCCCACCAGCGCTTCATGAACCAGGGCAAGTTTGACGGCGGTCAGTCATCACCCGATGAGCTGAGTCTGCGAGCCTACTACGCCAAGTTGTTGAACCTCAGCCATAGCCTGAGCGCCCTAAGCGGCGAATATGGCGATCTGCACAGGGCGAATATCGATCTAGGTAAGGGCTATGATGAAGCGCTATTCGCCTTCAGCCGCTTCGACGACAAGCAGAAGGTCATCATCATCAGCAACTTCGCCAAAGACAAGAGTAAGCAGGTGACCCTAAAACTTCCCGCCGCACTCATAAAACGCTGGCAACTCGCACCAGGCACTTACCCGCTTAAAGAAGTGCTGAGTGATAACATGCCCAACACGCCCCTCACACTAACGGCCAAGGGAGGCCAAGTCACACTCGAACTGGCACCACTTGAGTCGAAGGTGCTGGTGGTAGGAGAGAAATAAGCCCTGTCCCTTCAAGATATCAAAGCGAGTAGATTGAATATTAGTGCCACACTCGGGCTACTCGCTTTTGATTTCAACTCATCCTGTCAGATTTACCGCCTTACTAAGAGGCCCATAAATGATTGGCTAAAATTAGCGACGAAGGAGCAAAATCCAACTCCTTTTTGTCCTTTTAAATGAACCGCGAAAGTGGCTCTTACAAGGGCAAACGCAGGATCCGTGGTGGTCGCCATAGAATACGCACAGTCATACTTATGGCGATGATGTCAGCCAATACAGTGTAAGCCTGTTTTTAAGCGCTATTACCAGCGCCTCAAAGCGGCTGGCAAAATGCCGAAAATAGCACTGATCGCCTGCATGCAAAAGCTCATCGTGATCTTGAATACCATGCTTAAAAGCGAGGAGCTGTGGTGCGCAAAAAACGGATAAATATATTGACTAAACACCACAGTCACTTGTTATGTGCGTACTAAACTTTCTGCTCTAATTTGCAATATGCGCCAACTACTTCTTTCATATTGGCTGGTAAGTTTTTCATATTATCAATGATACATTTTAACAACTTTAGCCTTCGCTGTTCTTTAACTGTCTGTTGAGTCTCTTCGTAGTTTCGTGCATTAACGACCTTATCGAGTTCTCTACTAACTACTTTTGAATTATGTTCATCAGCATAGGCTTTAGTAATGTTAGAGTTTAGTTTGCCAGCTTTGAATTTAGACAAGGTTTGCTCAAAGGACATCAATTTTACTGATGCAACTTCAGACAAATAAATTGCTAATATGCTACGCAATACGTCTAACTTATCTGCATTGCTCCATTCCTCTGAGGCTAAGCTGGCATCAATTTGCTGAAATATTGGTCTTACTACGTCTTTATTTTCTGGCGTGACAAGTTCTGAGTACGAAACATTTTCAAAAAATAACCGATTGAAAAAGCTCTCGCTATCCGCAAACACTGAAGACGACACCAACAGTAAAATTAAGATGATTTTGTTCATTTTTCCTCTAAGCACATAACGCTTATTTAGCGAGAATGCCGCCCATGTAAATCACTACCACCTAATATACATCACGGCGAATTTTTTTAAACATCTGAAATTTATACCAATAATGGCATTACATAACAAGGGGAAAGTGAGCTGCCCGAAAACAAAGCGAGAATCGCAAGATTACATAATAGGAAGTGAAAGTGGGGCTTTTTGGCAATATCCCATTATATCCGTATAGATCAGCAGTATAGCGAGTAAAGGTTGGCAACCTTCTGAACGATCAACTAGTCACCCTAAGAGTCATCAAAAGTGGTCAAATCGAAGAGACATTTAGATACCAGTGTAWGCACGCTYTTGGCTCTCGGCGGCATGGCCAAATATGTTCCCTACATCTTTTGGCATTCCCTACATCCATGTAGGTCAGTGCCGYCGTGAAGCCTCCAGGGACGGAACCTCGGCGTGCCAAAAGAGTGCTTGCACATTCCCCCGCCGGGCAGGCGTTAGGTTGCAATGAAGGTATGACCTTCAATAGCCTCCACAACATCCATTCAGGTCAGAAGACGCATAGCGTGTCACAGGCGTATCTGCACATAAGCACACCGCAGGTGATAGGTTGCCGTGAAGGTACGACCTTAAATTCCCTCTGCAACAACCAAACAAATCAAAGGATAAAACCACCAGCCACAAAAAAGCCCTCAATCTGAGGGCTGCTAACTTTTCTACCTTTAAACCTTATTTCTTACCCGGTCGGCTATCTGTCCAGGGGTTAAAGGCTGGCTTTTGTTCAGCTTTATGCTCCGAGCTTTGATCTTTACCACCGCGATCACCAAGCGCTGCTGATTTAGCTTTAGCAGGCCTAGCCATCTTATCGGCGGAGTTACCTTTATAAGGTGAAGCTTTTTCATGGGACTTAGACTGTCCTCTAGGCTTATCTTCTCTGCGCTTTTCCTTAGCGCCCTTAGGCCCTTTCTCGGCTTGGCTAGTCGACGTTTCACCGCCCTTCTCACCCTGCGCCTGCTCACGCTTGGCCTTAGGCACATAATTGAGAATCGAGACAGGTACAGGCTTTCTCGGCGCAAAGCCTTCGATCTCGCGGCGCTCAAGCAGGTGATCGAGACGGCTCTCGATCATGCAGAGATTCTTAAAGTCGTCCTTGGATACCAAGGAGATCGCCTCGCCTTTGGCTCCGGCACGGCCGGTACGCCCGATGCGATGCACATATTCGTCGGCGGGAAATGGCAGATCATAGTTGATCACCAGCGGCAGGTTATCGATATCGATCCCGCGCGCCGAGATGCCGGTGGAGATAAGATAGGCTATCTTGCCCGCCTTGAAATCCGCCAGGATCTGCTCACGCACCGCCTGGGTACGACCGCTGTGAATGCACTCGGCCTCAATACCCCGCTTCTCGAGTTGGCTTACCAGCTTGGCGGCGCCATGTTTGGTCTCGATGAAGATAAGCGCCTGTTGCCAGGCATTTTCTTTTATGAGATGACTGAGCAGCGCAGACTTCTTATCCTTATCCACAGTGGTGATCCACTGCTCGATATCGGGCCTACTCTCCTCATTCTTGGTCACCGACAGGTGGATCGCCTTAGGTAGTGCCTGTTTGGCCAGCTCGCGAACCGGACGAGACAAGGTGGCGGAAAACAGCAGGTTCTGCCTGTCTTGCGGCAGTGTATCTAAGATCTTGGTGATATCCTCGATAAAGCCCATATCGAGCATGCGATCGGCTTCATCGAGCACCAGCAACTCGACCTCATCGAAGCGAATGGCCCTCTGGGTATAGAGATCCCGCAGGCGACCCGGCGTGGCCACCACAATATCCACGCCCTGGATCAGTTGCAGCTTCTGCGCCTGCACATCTACCCCGCCATAGACGGCCATAGACGCTAGCCCCACGCCTTTACCGTACTCGCAGATGCGGTCGTTTACCTGCAATACCAGCTCTCGGGTAGGCGCCAAAATGATCGCCCTCGCCCGCTTCTTGCGCTGAGTCTGGCCCTGCATCAATTTAGCCAGCATAGGCAACACGAAAGTCGCCGTCTTACCACTGCCGGTTTGGGCCGCCGCGATCAGGTTCTTGCCCTTAAGCGCTAAGGGAATGGCTTCTTGTTGGATCGGCGTTGGCTTGTGATAACCGAGTTGTTCAAGGTTAGCCAACAGGGCTGTGGGCAGGCCAAGATTTGCAAAGGTCATGAATTCTCTCTTAGTGCCAAAAGGCGAAAATTAGGGCAGAAAAGGCAAAAATTAGGGCAGAAAAGGCAAAAATCGCCAGCCAATCAATCGGCTGGTAAAACGAAGCGCGCTAGTATAACAGAGCCACCTGCTAAGACTAGCGCAGATTAGTCAAAGTACACCAGGGACGGAATAACAAAGCAGGAATAAGAAAACAGAAACAGGGAGCTGAGTTAGTCCCCTGACATCACAAGCTAGGCAATCCTATGCCATAACGGCGTCTTATTCACATTTTTATACAAAAGAAATGATTTAGCGAAAGGTAAATTAACCCGCGAGCGGTGTTATGAGTAATAATGAAGGAGTGGTGAAAAAACATGCGCCGGCATGACTAACACATAAAGTTTGCTTGGCACAGGGTTTTAACACAAACTGATACACAGTAGTTAGGATCTCGCCAGAGAAGCTGTGCCGGTAAATTTCCGCTCTGGCAGCGCAAAGGATTGACAATGAGTGATCTCTATTTCGCCCCATCGACCTCCCATGATCTTCACGACACCTTGCCTATCTGGCGAGAACTGATCTTCAAGCGCCTATTTGGCCTGCTCGCCATCTTGTGTGTGCCAGTCTATATCACCAGCGTTTATCTCTGTATTCAGATGGGGCTGATCGGCATGGCCGCCTTCGATACGCTAGCCTATCTTCTGCTGCTCTACATCTTATTGGCCCGGGGACTCAGGCAGAGCCTACGCTACTGTATCGGTTGTTTGATGTTTTTCGCCATCGGCGTGGCCTTTCTCATCACCATAGGGCCAACCGGTGCCGGCTTCTTCTGGCTGTTTGTGTTTGCGCCGCTCACCAGCATATTAATTGGCAAAAAAGCCAGTCTATGGGCTCAACTGCTCAACGCAGCCGCCCTCATCTCCATCGGCGTCGCCTACCATAGCCAGTGGTTTCAATGGCCCGAGACCCAAGGCTATAACGGCTTTATCTGGTCAGTAGTGGCGATAAACTTTGTCGTCACCAACGCCATGGTCACTCAGTCAGCCGCCTTCCTGCTGGGTAAGTTGACCCATTCGCTGCGCTCGACCACGGCATCCCGAAGGGCGACCGTGATGGGGCTAGCAAAGCTGGCAGAATATCGGGACAACGAAACCGGCTCCCACCTTATCCGCATGCAGCACTATGCCAAGATGCTGGCCACCCAGCGTCAGGCGGATAAAGATGCGCCAATTGAGTTAACCGATGATTTTATTCAGGAGATCACCCTGTCATCCATTTTGCACGACATTGGCAAGGTGGGGATTGCCGATGCCATCTTGTTGAAACCAGGCAGGCTCACCCCTGAGGAGTTTGAACAGATAAAGGCCCATCCCGTAATCGGCGCCCAGGTATTGGAGAGCCTGCTCAGCTATGCCCCCGAATGCGCCTTTATCAAGATGGGACGTGATATCGCTGGCGGTCACCATGAATGGTGGGATGGTAGTGGCTATCCGGCGGGGCTAAAAGGCGAAGCGATTCCACTTTCTGCCCGCATCGTCGCCCTGGTGGATGTGTATGACGCCCTCACCTCGCCGCGCTGTTATAAACGCCCCTTTAGCCACCAAGAGGCGATGGACTTAATCTGCCAAGATAAGGGAACCCACTTCGACCCTAAGCTGGTCGACAGCTTCATGGCCATTAACCACAGATTCGAACTGCTGTCGCGCGCCTCCCTGTTCGAACAACCACTCAAACAGCCACTGAAGGGGCAGCCCGCCGCGTTGACTAACTCAGAATTAGAAACCAGCCAGTAAGTTATTGGTATTTTTGCCCATCATGACTTAACCAGCCCGCCGTATGACGACCATTAGGATCCTTGTGTGTCCAATGGATCACGCCGCCGCGATTATTCCATTCATACTGCCCGAAGAAGCCAACCCTGTCGCCAACCTTAAGATCAGCGATACGCGGCGCAAGATCGATATTATGGGCCACTAACAGGGTCTGGCCGCTGGCCAGGCGCACAATGAAACGCTGATGACGACTCCCCTTGGTGTCGTCACCGAGCAGGCGTATCACTTTCCCTTCTCCCTGGATCTGCAGCCCACTTTGCTTTTGTTCAAACGCCTGAGCCAACAAGCCGTCGTTGGCGAGCAGAGGCAGACTCGATGCAAAAGCCAAGACAATGGCTAATAACCCGCGATAGATCATCTTCATTTTTCAAACCTCATTGCGTTCTACTAAGACTGCGTGAATGACTCAAGTACCACAGACTCAATTGCTTTCTATCATGCGACGAGGCATCACTTCTGAAGTCAGCAACACCTTTATCGGCTGATGTTCTGGGTTATTTTCACTCACAAGATAACTGACCTTAGGCATCTTATTGAGGCGGGCCTGAGTCATCCAACCTTCGGGCGTAGAGCCTACCAGTGTCTTACTCACCTCATTGCCCTGACTATCGATAACCACAAAATAGCTAAACTTGCCGGCCCCCTTAGGGATCCAATTGGGGCGCGACTTCAACATAAAAGGTTTTACCGGTTTGGCCTGCCAATAGTTATCTAAGTCTGCCGCACTGACTTCAAGCAGGTTATTGAGTACGGCGCTATCGCCAGAATTCGATGCACTTGAGGGCGCTTGAGAGGTACCACAGGCCGTTAGTGCCAGAGTTAATATGACCTTGGCAATCAATTTTTTAGCCATTTTTCATCCTTGAATAATAGGTTAATTTAATGATTTTATTGTTAAAAAGATTAACGAACCACACTATCACAATAGCGCTTCATTAAAAAGTAGCGCGCCGGGCTGCCCTCGAACGCAGGCACGGTCCCTGCTAGGGTAAATCCCAGCTTTTGGTAAAAATCCGGCGCCTGAAAATCTAGGGTATCCACCTGGGCCTGCAGGCAGCCACGACCGACGGCTAAATGCTCAGCAGCTAACATCAACTCACGCCCAAGACCTGTGCCGCGGGCCGTTTCATCCACCCAGACCACATGAATAAGAAAATTTTTATAAATGGTTCGGCCATAGACGCCACCGATTAACTTATCCAAGTCATTGTGGGCCAGTACGGTGAGTGGCTCACTCGTCTCCAGGCCCATCTTGTCGAAATTAAACTGGCGTACCCCATCGACCAGGGCATCGACGAGTTCACTGTTCTCTCCCTCTGCCTGACTAATGGTTAACTGGTTTCGCTTAATAATTGTCTGCATAGCTGCTACTCATATTTATTATTGTCATGCCGCGCACTTTCCATTAGCGCCAAAGTCATCTCAGCGGCTGAGATCTTTCTGCAGGCTGTGAGATTTGCGCCACACCAAAGCGGCGAGAAATCACTCCTGTCGAGGGCCTCGCTCGCCTTTCGCAGTTGCGCCATCAGGTTTGTGGCGTAGGGAAAGGCCGGTGCCCGAGAATTCATCGCCCCTAACTCAGTCATGGCGCGGTTTACTATGCCTCTTGCTGGCCTGCCAGAGAAGATATTGGTCAAGGCGGTGCTGCCTCCAGCCCCATCAGCGTTTGAAGTGTTCATTTTGGCCGAGCGCTCGATCGCCGCTCTGTGTAGCTGCGAGGTGTTGGCCTCATCACACAAGAGATAGGCGCTGCCCACCTGTACGGCGCAGGCGCCTTGGTCCATGGCGGCTCTTACCGCCTGGCTATCGCCTATACCACCGGCGGCAATCACGGGCAGGGCGACACCTTTGACTATCTGGGTGAGCAGGCTTGGCAACTCAAGCTGGGTGTTGAGATCCTCGCTGAGAAACATGCCTCTGTGGCCGCCCGCCTCGATCCCCTGTGCGATTATGCCATCGACGCCTCGCGCGGTGAGATACTCAGCCTCGGCTAAGGTGGTGGCACTGGCGATCACCCTGCTACCCCAGGATTTTACTCGCGCCAGCAGCTCGGTATCGGGTAACCCGAAATGAAAACTAATCACCTCGGGTTTATAGGGCGCTATCTCATCGGCGATCGCATGATTAAAGGGCATACGACTGGCGCCGCCTTGGCCGAGATCGGCCTCTATCCCAAGCTCATCGAAATAAGGGATAAGTGCCTCATGCCATTGCGCCTGCGCCTTGGGATCAAATGGAGGGAGTTGATGACAGAAGAAATTAAGATTGAGCGGCGCGTTAGTCGCCGAACGAAATGCCTTAATCTCATCTATGATCTGCGCCTTACTCAACATGCCGCAGGGGATGGAACCTAGCCCACCGACCTTCGCCACGGCAATGGCAAGTTTGCTGTCTTGCACGCCTGCCATAGGCGCCTGAATAATTGGCAGCTCAGTGCCCAGCAGGGCCTTAAAATGCTTGTTACCCATCACCATATCCTTAGTGAATGCCCTTAGTAGAGAACCCTAATAAATGCCCTTAGTAGATATAAGCATGGCCCACTTTACTCAACGATTACCTGCCGGGCTCATGGCCTTCATACCAAGGTAACTTGGCATCCATCTCCTCCCAATTGGCCTTAGAGGTAACAAAATTGTGGGACATGGGGCGTTCGTTGATCGCCGAGTCTAAGATACCGAGTCGCAGGCGAATTCGCTTGCTGTCCTGCTCATTGACACTGTAGATGGGCGAGGCGCAGCGACGACAAAACCATTGGTGGCAAATGCCGTACCGATCGATTTACGACACAGGGAACAGTGACAATGAATGATCTGACTTATGGGTCCGCTGATGGCGACTTTAATGCCACCACATAGACAACTTCCTTGATACATGGGTTTGCTGATCCAACTCACAATGACAACAAGCGCTTATGCTGCCATAACTTGCGGCATCAATTCAGTATAAATTTCTGCACTAAATCGTTAAATTGCGTAACTAAATGTGGCAAACATAAATTGATCGCCAAACGCGCCGGCGTATCTCCTTGGTAACACACTAAGCCAGTCAGCCAAATCCCCTCCTTGCATCCAGTTCATGCCATAGGGCTTCTTCGTTAAGGTTCGCGGATCCTGCGAGCACTCCCGGTGAATACGTATGCAGTCGATTGCTCCGCTCGAGCCTTCCCTTCTAACATGGCAAGCAGTAACTCCCCTCACCCTAAATAAAAAACGACAATAAAAAGGTACACGGAATGTCTTGCACACAGATACCATCGGCTCGCCCTGCAGCCAGCGCGCGCAGCAACGCACCATCACGACCAGTCACGGCTTTGTCGGCCCTTACCCTTGCCATCGCTGCTACAGGCATGATGCTGCCCGGCGCTAGCCTGGCTAAGACTGTCTCTCTGGCCTCGCCGGACAAGCAGATAGTGGTCAGCCTCAGCGACGATAGCCAGACACCTGAATATAGCGTTAGCTTTCATGGCAAGAAGGTGATCGAACCTTCTAAACTCGGCTTGGTGTTTGACTCTCTCGGGGAATTTGGCAATGACTTTGCCATCAAAGATATCAAGCGCAGCCAGATTGATGAGCGCTGGCAACAGCCTTGGGGTGAGCGCGAATGGGTGAGCGACAAGCATAACGGTCTGTCTGCCACCCTCAGCAATGGCCAGTACAGCTTGGTCGTCGAATTCAAGGTTTTCGATGATGGTGTCGGCTTTCGCTACCAGGTGCCAAAGCAAGGCAAGCTGGACAAGCTAAACATCACCGCCGAGCTCACCGAGTTTAGCCTGCCCCAGCCAGAGAAAGTCACCGCCTGGTGGATCCCGGCGCGCGGCTGGAACCGCTACGAATACCTGTATCAGAAGACGCCACTCAAGCAGGTGGACAGGGTTCACACCCCCTTTACCTTCACCCTTGGGGACGGCGTTCACATGAGCATTCACGAGGCGGCGCTGGTGGATTACGCCGCCATGACACTGGATCAGCGCAGAGACGGCACATTACGCGCCGATCTCACGCCCTGGTCTGATGGCGTTCGCGTCAAGACAAGGGCGGGCTTTAGCACGCCATGGCGCACGATTCAGATCGCCGACAGGGCTACCGGCCTGCTGAACTCAGATCTCATCCTAAATCTTAACGAGCCGAACAAGCTGGGTGATGTCGATTGGGTCGAGCCAGGCAAATATGTCGGGATCTGGTGGGGCATGCACCTCAACGAGAACACCTGGGGATCGGGTGACAAGCACGGCGCCACCACCTCCGAGACCAAGCGCTACATGGATTTTGCCGCCGATAACGGCTTCGCCGGTGTACTGGTGGAAGGCTGGAACGTCGGCTGGGACGGCAGCTGGTTCCATAACGGCGATGTCTTTAGCTTCACCCAGGCCTATCCCGACTTCGATCTGCCCGAGATCTCAGCCTATGGTGCCAGCAAGGGGGTACGCCTGATCGGCCACCACGAGACCTCAGGCTCTG
This sequence comes from Shewanella sp. Isolate7, assembly GCF_022398425.1. NCBI lineage: Bacteria > Pseudomonadati > Pseudomonadota > Gammaproteobacteria > Alteromonadales > Shewanellaceae > Shewanella > Shewanella sp. Isolate7. The sequence goes on from NZ_JAKEVJ010000006.1 coordinate 34,940, forward strand.
TCAGCAACTACCGTAATCAGATGAGCGATGCCTATGATCTCTATGAGAAATATGGGGTCACTCAGGTGAAAACTGGCTATGTGGCCGACGGCGGCGACATCAAACGTGTCGACGAGCAAGGCATAGTGCGTCACGAATGGCATGACGGCCAGTTTATGGTGAACGAATACCTACACAGCGTCACCGAGGCCGCCAAGCGCCACATCAGCATCAACACCCATGAGCCGATTAAAGACACCGGCCTGCGTCGTACCTACCCCAACTGGATCAGCCGCGAGGGCGCGCGCGGTCAGGAGTTTAATGCCTGGGGCACGCCGCCCAACAATCCGTCGCACACCACTACCCTGGCCTACACCCGCATGCTGGCTGGCCCCATGGATTTCACGCCGGGGATCTTCGATCTGGCCCCTAAGGGCCTGGACGCAGTCAACCGGGTGCAGACCACGCTGACCAAACAGTTAGCCCTCTATGTGGTGCTCTACAGTCCGATTCAGATGGCCGCCGATCTGCCCCGCAACTATAAGCTGCACCCCGATGCCTTTAGGTTTATTCAGGATGTGCCCACCGACTGGGCCCAGAGTATCGCCCTGGCCGGCGAGGTAGGCGAATACGTAGCCTTTGCCCGTCAGGAACGTGGCGGTAACAGCCAAGGCAAGGACTGGTACCTGGGCGCCATCACAGACGATGCGCCACGCGAGATCAGCATAGATCTCGACTTCCTCGACCCAAAGCTGCGTTATGAAGCGCAGATCTACCGCGACGGTGAAAAAGCAGATTGGCGTACCAATCCCTATGACTATGTGATTGAGACCAAGCTGGTCGATAGCAAGCAGGCTCTCACCTTAAGGCTTGCCAGCAGCGGCGGCGTTGCCATCCGCTTCAAGGCGATTTAACCGCTCGTTTCCAACCACAGAAAAAGATGGCAAGTCTGCACCAACAGGCTTGTCATCATGTCTCTTTCGCAACATTTGTTTACCTTTTTCCGGCGATTTCCCCCACATTTCTACGACTAAAGCCGCGCTCCCTCCCCCAAGCATCAGGGTTATTCTGCTAAGGTAGTTTGTGCATCACTTTTATGCGCAAAGAAGCACCGAACAATAACAAGAATGAAGAGCAGAACATGACAATCAATCCATTTATCGGCAAGACACTGCTGTTAACGGCCTTGTGCGCCGCTACACTCCAACCCACGACTGTTCATGCCGCCACGGCACCAGAGGCACATAATCCCTATACCGCGCCCTCAGCAGAAGATCTTCGCCTGTATGAGATAGCCGATGCCCCCCAGCCAGCGCGCATTTTGCGCGACATACAGACCCTGGTTGACTTCGGCACCCGCCATACCCTATCGAGCCAGACAGATAAGCAGCGCGGCATAGGCGCAGCCAGAAATTGGATTAAAGCCGAGTTTGAACGCATTTCTGCTGCCTGCGGAGGATGCCTCGAGGTGATCGAGGTGGCTGACACTGTGTCGGGTAAGCGCATTCCCGAGCCGACCAGAGTCGTGAATATCATCGCCATTCAGCGCGGCACCTTAGATCCCAACCGTGTGGTGATGATGAGCGGCGATATCGACTCTCGGGTCAGTGACGTGATGGACGCTAACTCATTCTCCCCCGGCGCCAACGATAACGCCTCGGGCGTGGCTGGCGCATTGGAAGCCGCCCGTATCCTGAGCCAGTATCAGTTTGGCGGCACCATAGTCTACGCGGCTCTATCGGGTGAAGAGCAAGGCCTGTATGGCGGCACCGGACTGGCCGATTTTGCTAAGAAGCAGGGCTGGCAGGTCGAGGCCGTGCTCAATAACGACATGATAGGCAACATACAAGGGATCAACGGCGTGGTGAGCAACCATACGGTGCGCGTGTTCTCAGAGGGCGTGCGTATCGCCGAGACGCCAGCCGAGGCCAAGGAGCGCTATTTCAGCGGCGGCGAGAATGATTCAGCCTCACGCAATCTGGCCAGGCACATCAAGCAGCTTGTCGACCAATACATGACCAACCTGGACGTGCAGCTCATCTATCGTCTCGATCGCTTCGGGCGCGGCGGCCATCACCTGCCGTTTAACAAGGCGGGCTTTCCTGCGGTGCGTGTGATGGAGACTAACGAAAACTACCATCGCCAGCATCAGGATATTCGCTCCGAAGATGGCATCGCCTATGGCGACGTGATAGAAGGTGTCGATGAAGCCTTCGCCGCCAAACTAACGGCCCTCAACGCCATCAGCCTGGCCTCTATGGCCTGGGCCCCCGCGCCGCCGACTCAGGTAAGCATCTCGGGGCAGGTATCGGCCGATACCCAGCTAAACTGGCTGGCAGATGCCACGGCAGAGGTGGCTGGTTATCGCATCTATTGGCGCAAGACCACAGCGCCAGAGTGGACCCACAGCCGCTATGTGGGCAAGGTCAACAGCTTCACCCTGCGTAACATGGTGATCGACAACTATCTGTATGGCGTCGCTGCCGTGGGCTATAACGGCAACACCAGCCCGGTAGTGTTCCCTGGCGCGGCAGGCAACTTCTTTCCTGGGACGCTAGACTCAGCCGACAAGGCTGCAAAGCAGCACTAATTAACGAGCCAGATGCTCATCATTATGAGTTAAATTATCTGAACGTAAATGTGACCCAGGTTTCAACCCAGGCCGCCTTCGCAGCCTGAATATTGTTAGCGAATCTAAAAAATGCAAATCAATCGCTCAGAAAAATATCCATAAATAACAGCTAAACATCATCTTACAGCACGCCTAAGTGTGTCACATCTTTCGCTGACACTGATTTTATTTGGTAAATCTTTCAACAAAACATTTCATCGCAAACTCTAATTTTGACCTGATACATGGCTAACATCGCATAAGTCGACTCCACTAACCTACTGTTTGCCCATCTGATTGCCCAGCTACTTGCCCGGCTAATTGCGCGAGTGACGACTGGCGCTTTTTCCTTGATAAGGCCTAAAAAGCCTACGACCTAGGGCATCTTGCTCATTGTTACAAACGCCAACAACTGAAAACCTCAGGCTAAAGCGGTCACCATTTAAGGCGCTGTTTTAAATCAAAATAACCCGTAAGACATCTAAGTCAGGCAGGTTAACAGCAGGCTACATAAAGGTTAACGCCCGATGATGAATACGTATGTAATCGGTTGTCGGCAGTTTCGGCTCAGGGTTAACATGCCTTGGTGTTTAATTTCATGTGTAACTCCTATGAAATTGGCCAGGTCGATGCTCACCTTATCAGGCACTGAAGGCATGAAAGGCGAGCACTAGAGTCTCTATCTACTCATCAGGGCTTAAGCCTAGTGATTAAGCCTAGAGAAGTAGAACCCTAGCTTTTGGCGAATACCCGTTTGAGGGAAGCGTGTATTCGCCCCTTTTTTCACTCGACCGACTTCCATAAAATAGTGATCGCGCCCCTTTAGCCCCGCGCGACGATAACAAATAATGATAAAGAGAAGCATCGGATGTCACACAACACCCTATCCGCCCAAGGCACCCCAAACGTCAAGCCCGCTTTAAGCTTCTGGCAGATCTTCAACATGTGTTTTGGTTTTCTGGGGATCCAGTTTGGCTTTGCCCTGCAAAATGCCAATGTCAGCCGTATCTTTCAGACCTTAGGCGCAGCGATCGATGACATCCCTATTCTCTGGATAGCGGCGCCGCTCACGGGACTGCTGGTGCAGCCTATCATCGGCTACATGAGTGACAACACCTGGGGCCGACTCGGTCGTCGCCGCCCCTACTTCCTCATTGGCGCTATCTTTACCACGCTGGCTATCTTCATCATGCCGCACTCGCCTGTGCTCTGGGTCGCGGCCGGTATGCTGTGGATCATGGACGCCTCGATCAATATCGCCATGGAGCCGTTTCGCGCCTTTGTCGGCGACAACCTGCCGAGTAAGCAGCGCCCACTGGGCTATGCCATGCAGAGCTTCTTCATCGGCGTCGGCGCCGTGGTCGCCTCGGCCTTGCCTTATCTGCTCACTAACTATTTCGATGTCGCCAATACGGCGCCAGAAGGCGAGATCGCCGATTCGGTGCGCTACGCCTTCTATTTCGGCGGCGCGGTGCTGCTGCTGGCCGTTAGCTGGACAGTGTTTACCAGCAAAGAATACTCTCCCGAGGAGCTTTCGCGCTTCGAACAGGAAAGCAGCGAGCAAGTGACACTGCATCATGATCGCAGCTGGCAGGCCTATAAGAAAGGCGCCATCACCTGGGGCCTTATTGGTGCCCTGTTAATCACTATCATCTACCTGCAATCGCTCGACAAACAGCTTTACCTGCTGGCCATAGGCGTGTTTGCCTTCTGCCCGCTGCAATGGTTCTGCGCCAAGACCTTAAAGCAGATCCGCGGCGAAGCGCGTCATCAGCAAGGCATGGTGTTCAGCGTCGTCGATTCACTATTCCATATGCCGAAGGCGATGCGCCAGCTGGCTGTGGTGCAGTTCTTCTCCTGGTTCGCCCTCTTCTCTATGTGGATCTACACCACGGCGGCGGTCACAGATCATCACTATGGCACCCAGGATGTGCTCTCAAAGGCCTATAACGATGGTGCCGACTGGGTGGGTATGCTGTTTGCCTCCTACAATGGCTTTGCCGCCGTGGCGGCGATATTCATCCCCCTGCTGGCCATGGCGGTTGGTCTCAAGGTGACTCACCTGATCAACCTATGCTGCGGCGGCATTGGCTTGATCAGCTTCTACTTTATTCAAGACCCGAACCTGTTATGGCTGCCTATGATAGGGGTGGGTATCGCCTGGGCCTCTATCCTCTCTATCCCCTATGCCCTGCTCTCTAACGCCTTGCCTGCGGCTAAGATGGGCGTCTACATAGGGATCTTTAACTTCTTCATCGTGATCCCCCAACTGTTGGCCGCCAGCGTACTGGGTGTGCTGCTCAATGCCTTCTTCGACGGCAAGCCGATCTTTGCCCTCATCCTGGGTGGCAGCTTTATGATCTTGGCCGGGATCAGCGTGCTGTTTGTCAGCAATCGAAACGAGCAAGACTAAGTAGTAACAGGGCTAGAGACGGCACTAGCCCCTGCGACAATACACAGACTTAAACGCCCCCCCTAATAAACGAATAACAAACAAATAATTAATGAGAGCCTTAACATGACGTCTAAGCAAGTACCTTTTACGCGCTCACTGCTTGCCCTCTCCCTGGGCGCCCTGCTTAGCGCCTGTGGCGGCGCCAAGAGCGACACGGACACAGCGCCAGCACAAACCGCCAGCATAGCGGCGCAACAGATAACCGTTGCCCCTGGCGCACCCGGCGCCTCGCCCACCTGGGCTTTTTCCGGTAAGACAGGGATAGGCACCTCGTTTGAACCCTATGTGACCAACGAACAAGGTGCGGCCCAATACCTGAGCAACCAAGCCAATCCGGTCAGCCGGGTATGGTTCTCCCTGGCCCAAGGTATTCTTACCGAGACCATGTATGGCCTTATCCATAATGCCCAGCTCAAAGAGGCGCAGTTCATCATCAGTGGTAATGGCTTCGTCGACACCGAAAAGGACAATACCCTCACCAGCATAGATTACCTGCATAAGGATGCGGCGGGGCGTCCGCTGTCGCTCGCCTACAAGGTGATTAACAAAGATATCGAAGGCAAGTATCAGATAGAGAAGCACTTCTTTACCGACCCCGATCGCGACAGCCTGGTGATGCAGGTCTTCTTTACCGCCTTCGAGCCAGGGATCACCCCCTATCTCTATGTTAACCCTCACATCGATAACAGCGGCGCCAATGACATCGCCAGCATCGGCCAAGATGGCAACAGCCTCTATGCTTATACGGGCAATGACGATTCGAGCGTGCTGACCGTGCGCGGTGACATTCCCTTTACAGCTGCCAGCGTGGGCTTCATCGGCGAGTCTGACGGTCTTACGGATCTGAAGGCTAACGGCGAGCTGAACTGGCATTACACCACGACCAGTGATGATACCCAAGGTGTCGGTAACGTGGCCATGACGGCAGCATTGCCCACCCTTGAGGTCGGCAGTGCCGCTAAGCCAAGTCTAACCACGACCTTGGTGTTTGGCTTCGGCGCCGATAAGGCCAGCAGCGAGCAAAGTGCCAAAACCACGTTATCGGAAGGCTATGCCAAGGTGCTCGCCGCCTACAATGGCGAAGGAGAGGCCATCGGCTGGCAAGACTATCTGCAGTCCCTCTCTAGCCTTAGCGCCATGACGGCCAATACCGCCGATGAGGGTAAGCTGCTCTATACCAGCGCCATGGTGCTCAAAGCCCAGGAAGACAAGACCCACGCCGGCGCCCTTATCGCCTCGCTATCTAACCCCTGGGGCGACAGCGTGTCGGCCATCAAGGGCTCGACCGGCTACAAGGCGGTGTGGCCGAGAGATTTTTACCAGTGTGCCATGGCATTTCTGGCCATGGGCGACACACAAACCCCTAAGGTCGCCTTCGAGTACCTCAAAAAGGTTCAGGTAACGGCAGCAACGCCTGGATACAGCGGCGTCCCGGGATGGTTCCTGCAGAAAACCCATGTCGATGGACAGATTGAATGGGTGGGCGTACAGCTCGATCAGACCGCCATGCCTATCATGCTCGGCTGGAAACTCTGGCAGGCCGGTGTACTGAGCGATACTGAAATAGAACACTGGTATCAGACCATGCTAAAACCCGCGGCCGACTTTTTGGTGAGCGGCGGCGAGGTTAATCTCGACTGGAACCACACCCAAATCACGCCGCTGAAGACACAACAAGAGCGCTGGGAAGAGCAAGCAGGCTACTCGCCTTCTACCGCAGCCGCCGTCATCACGGGGCTTATCACCGCCAGCGATATCGCCAAACAGGCCGGCGATTTAGCGTCGAGCGAAAAGTATCTGGCCAATGCCAAGACCATGGCTGAAAAGCTCGACTCACTCGTGGTGACCCACAAGGGGCTGCTAAGCGCAGTCGATGGAACACAAGCCCCCTACTACCTGCGTCTTGCCCCCAATGGCACACCCGACAGCGATGATAAGCTTGCCGATAATAATGGCCGCGCCGGGCTTGATCAGCGCCAGGTATTGGATGCAGGTTTCCTGGAGCTGGTGCGCTACGGCGTGAAGAGCGCCAACGACAAGGCGGTAAATGACACCCTGGCGCTGGTGGATAACCAGACTTTGGAGGATAACCTTAGGGTCCGGTATGAGTTCACCGCAAAAGATGGCACACAATTCCCCGGCTTTAGACGCTACGGCAATGACGGCTATGGCGAAGATACCGATACCGGCGCCAACTATGCCGAGAATGGCAGCAACACCCCGGGACAACGTGGCAGAGTCTGGCCTTTCTTTACCGGTGAGCGCGCCCATTTCGAGTTAGCTAAGGCGATCGCCAACGGCACCCTAAATGAGACGAGCAAGGCACAATTGGTACAGACCTATGTTAAGGGAATGGAAGCCTTCGCCAACGACGGCCTGATGCTCCCAGAACAGGTATGGGATGGCGTGGGTAACAAGACCCGCTTTAACTATCAGCTTGGCCAAGGCACTAACTCGGCAACCCCACTTGCCTGGACTCATGCAGAATATGTGAAGATGGTTCGCTCTGTTACAGAGGCTAAGGTATGGGATAGCTATGAGGAAGTCACCAAAGCCCTATAATGACTAAAATGACTAACGCGCTTATTAGATAACCCCGTTAAGCGCGAAATACCCGACAGGGTTTAATCTCAAAGCCGCAATATAAAGCCAGTCCTAGTGACTGGCTTTTTAATGGGTGTTAGAGAATGAAACATGGACACATGATGTTGAATTTAGATGCCAATCCTCATAAACCCCACCTCATCAGCCCCTCCCCATCGGCCGCTCCCTAATACATTTCAGGGGCAACCTGTTCACTGCTTGCTGCTTGCTGCTTGCTGCTTGCTGCTTGCTGCTTGCTGCTTGCTGCTTGCTGCTTGCTGCTTGCTGCTTGCTAAATTTACCCTAACTCAACAGTGACCGCCAACAATGACCGCCGAAAGAAACGCTTATCAAACTTAATCCATTGCCATGGGAGCTGGCCTGAAACACCCCTCGCCCACAATGGCTGTAACATGCCTGTGGTAGCCCAACACATCCCCATATAAAAAGATATAACGAATTTTCGGGTTATAACATCATGTTCTTTTTATGAGCGAAATCCGCACCGGCTATGGGTTTGCCCCCTATATTAGGGAAGACAGAGTGGGGAATTTCTCGCGATAAAGATGATATTTCAGCAAAATTGATAAAAATGAATAAAAAAATTTGAAAAGTATTGATATACTTCCCCCCGAATTTTAGAACGTAACTCCAATAGAGTAGAAAAATGACTGATTTATCAAAGTACAGAAACATTGGTATCTTCGCTCACGTTGATGCGGGTAAGACCACCACAACAGAGCGTATCCTAAAGCTAACCGGCAAGATTCATAAGCTGGGTGAAGTTCATGATGGTGAATCTACAACCGACTTCATGGAACAGGAAGCTGAGCGTGGTATTACCATTCAGTCTGCTGCTGTAAGTTGCTTCTGGAACGATCACCGTTTCAACGTCATCGACACCCCTGGCCACGTTGACTTCACAGTTGAAGTTTATCGTTCTCTAAAAGTACTAGACGGTGGTATCGGTGTATTCTGTGGTTCTGGTGGTGTTGAGCCACAATCAGAAACCAACTGGCGTTATGCAAACGAATCTGAAGTTGCGCGTATCATCTTCGTAAACAAGCTGGACCGTATGGGTGCAGACTTCTTGCGCGTTGTTAAGCAAACTAAAGACGTTCTTGCGGCTAACCCACTCGTTATGGTACTGCCTATCGGTATCGAAGATGAGTTCAAGGGCGTTGTCGATCTACTAACCCGTAAAGCATGGGTTTGGGACGAAACTGGACAAGCTGAAAACTACAGCATCGAAGATGTACCAGCTGACATGGTTGACATGGTTGAAGAATACCGTGAGCAACTGATCGAGTCTGCCGTTGAGATGGACGACGATCTGATGGAAGCTTACATGGAAGGTGAAGAGCCATCTATGGAAGACATCAAGCGTTGTATCCGTGAAGGTACTCGCACCATGCACTTCTTCCCAACATACTGTGGCAGCGCGTTCAAGAACAAAGGTATGCAGCTTCTTCTAGACGCGGTAGTTGACTACCTACCTGCTCCACAAGAAGTTGATCCACAGCCTCTGACTGACGAAGAAGGTAACGAAACTGGCGAACACGCTATCGTTGACGCCGATGCACCTCTGAAAGCACTTGCGTTCAAGATCATGGATGACCGTTTCGGTGCCCTGACCTTCGTACGTATCTACTCAGGCCGCATCAACAAGGGTGACACCATCCTGAACTCTGCTACAGGTAAGACTGAGCGTATCGGTCGTATGTGTGAAATGCAGGCTGACGAGCGTAACGAACTTGAAACCGCACAAGCTGGTGACATCATCGCTATCGTGGGTATGAAGAACGTTCAAACTGGTCACACTCTGTGTGATGTTAAGCACCCATGTACGCTTGAAGCCATGGTGTTCCCAGAGCCAGTTATCTCTATCGCCGTTGCACCAAAAGACAAGGGCGGCAGCGAGAAGATGGGTATCGCTATCGGTAAGATGATCGCTGAAGATCCATCATTCCGCGTTGAGACTGACGAAGATTCAGGCGAAACCATTCTTAAGGGTATGGGTGAACTTCACCTAGATATTAAGGTAGACATCCTTAAGCGTACTTACGGCGTTGACCTAATCGTTGGTGAGCCACAAGTTGCATACCGTGAAACTATCACTCAAGAAGTTGCTGATAGCTACACTCACAAGAAGCAGTCTGGTGGTTCTGGTCAGTTCGGTAAGATCGACTACATCATCCGTCCTGGTGAGCAAAACTCTGGCTTTACCTTCAGCTCTTCAGTTGTTGGTGGTAACGTACCTAAAGAATTCTGGCCTGCTGTTGAGAAAGGTTTCGAGAGCATGATGCAGACTGGTACCGTTGCTGGCTTCCCAGTACTAGACGTTGAACTAGAACTGACTGACGGTGCTTTCCACGCAGTTGACTCATCAGCTATCGCGTTCGAAATCGCTGCTAAAGGCGCATTCCGTCAATCTATGCCAAAAGCTGGCGCGCAACTTCTTGAGCCTATCATGAAGGTTGACGTATTCAGCCCAGAAGACAACGTAGGTGACGTAATTGGTGACCTTAACCGTCGTCGCGGCATGATCAAAGATCAGCAAGCTGGTGTGACTGGTGTTCGTATTAAGGCTGACGTACCGCTTTCAGAAATGTTCGGTTACATCGGTTCACTACGTACAATGACTTCAGGTCGTGGTCAGTTCTCTATGGAGTTCTCACACTACGCACCATGTCCAAACAGTGTTGCTGAAAAAGTTATCGCTGAAGTTAAAGAAAGAGAAGCTAAGAAGTAATCTGACTTCTTAACGAAAGTTTCTTTACTAAAAACCCTAACAATGTATGTTGTTAGGGTTTTTTCTTTGGCCGAATTTCCCTCACAGGAGTCTCTATGTCCCAAGATGCCATAGTGGTATTGGATTTTGAAACCACAGGCCTCTCCCCCGCACAAGGCGATCGCGCCATCGAGATAGGTGCGGTAAAACTCAAGCAAGGCGTGGCGGTCGATAGGTTTCAGCAGCTAATGAATCCAGGCTTCGCCGTCAACAGTTTCATCGCCGGCTACACAGGGATCACCAATGAGATGCTCAGGCAGGCTCCAAGTTGTGAAACTGTCATGACAGATTTCGCCGCCTTTATCGAAGGCTGTCAGCTAGTGGCTCACAACGCCAGTTTCGATCAGAAGTTTTTGGCCGCTGAGCTTGCTCGAATTGATGTTCCGCAATCCCAGCCGTTTGCCTGTTCGCTATTGCTGGCGAGGCGTCTGTTTCAGGATGCGCCCAATCATCAGCTGAGCACCTTAGTCAGTTATCTCGGAATTGAAAACGATGGCGTGTTTCACCGGGCGCTCAATGATGCCGAGGTGACAGCCTCGCTCTGGCTCGAGCTCACCGCCGCCGTCACGCAAAGATGGGCCTGTCCAGCCCCGAGTTTTGAGTTGATGCTCAAGCTGCAACGCCAGCCCAAGCATCAGTTAGAAAGGTTTATGAAAAAGCAGCTGGCCTAAAGGGCTTTGCCGCAGGATTCACGCTCTATCAGGCTGGTGGGGATCAACTGATTACTCAACTCCTGCCCCTTGATCTGTTTCAACAGACTCTCTACCAAGATCTCGCCCGCCAACTTAGTATTTTGCTTGATAGTCGTCAGCGGCGGGTTGGCAAAACTCGCGACGGGAATGTCATCATAACCGACGATGGCCACATCCTCGGGAACCTTGATCCCCTGCTCTTTTAGCGCCCGCATGGCGCCGATAGCAATGAGATCGCTCGCGGCAAAGATGGCATCGAAGGGGCGTTTCTGCGCCAGCAGTTGGCTGGCCGCCTCAAATCCCGAGCTTTCCGTGCTGATGGCATCCACCTGCAGCCCCTTCTGCAAGGGTACGCCCGCCGCCTTAAGCGCCTGTTGATGGCCCAGATAGCGCGCCTGAAATTCCGGGCTATGGCTGGAGGCATCGCCGAGAAACGCGATATGACGACGCCCCTTAGCCAGCAGATGTTCTGTGGCAAGCACGCCTCCCTGACGATTGTCACAGCCAATGGAGAGCACAGAAGATTTGTGCTGCGCCGGCCCCCAGATCACCAGATGGGTATTTTGCGCCGCCAGTTTATTCAGCTTCTCCTCGTAATCCATGTAATCGCCATAACCGAGCAGAATAATGCCATCTGCCTTATTACTGTCTTCATAGTCGGCGTGCCAGTCGCTGCTAAGCTGCTGAAAGGATACCAGGAGATCATAGCCCTGCTGCGCCGTTGCCCGGGTGATAGAGCCCAGCATGGAGAGGAAGAAGGGGTTGATCAACGAATCGTCATTGGTGGGATCTTCACACAATAACAGCGCCAGGGTCAGACTGCTTTGGGTGCGCAGGTTGCTGGCGTTTTTATCGACCTTATAATTAAGTTCCTTGGCGATTGCCTGAACTCTCAAGCGCGTCTCTTCATTGACGAGCGGGCTGTTTCGCAACGCGCGTGATACCGTGGATTGCGACACCCCGGCGCGGTAAGCGATATCGATAGAGGTAGCTTTCGTTGTCATAATTATGGGCGACCTTGTTATACACGAACAGGGCGAGCCAGCGCCCGCCCCTTAAGGAACACGATTATATCCCAAGCTCCTTCATCAGATCATCTGAATCATCCACCACGACGGCACTATTGACCGCCGCAGACCAAGATGGGTCCGCCGCCTGACTGCCCTGGCCGTGCTGAGCCAGCAGGGCATCGGGATCGTCTTCTTCGTGTTCGAACTCTGCCAGCTTGATAAACTCCGTCTTATCCATGGCGTATTCGAGATAGAAGATATGGTTTCTGGCAGTCTTGAAGGCCACACGGCGCGCCACCGCCTCATCTAAGTTGGTGTCGATTGAGATGGTCAGTTCCTTATTAATCGTCAGCATCTTAGGCTGACTCTGATTAATAGAGGTCTGCAGCTCCTTGTTTACCTTGACGATAAAATCACCCAAGATCTGGTTCATCAACTCGCCCATCACGTCTCCCACCTCATCCGAGGTGTGGGAGAAGGCCAGCTCAGATTCGGGCATGCCCATCTGCTTCATATAGGCCTGATAAATTTCCACCGCCGCCGGTGCCGAGAAGTTGATCACCACCAGGCCCGAAAATCCGCCATCGAAGATGGAGAAACAGCCCAGATCTGGCTTGAGGCAAGTCTTGGTGATGCTCTGCACCATGGCCGCATGCCTCACCTGACTGGCCGTGGTGCTCGAGAGCACATGGCACACCGAATGGCAGAGTTTAAGAAGAATATCGTCGGAACTGATCACTTGCGAGGTCATAGTCTCATCACATGTCAAAAAAGAGTCATACTCCATTCTGCGCGCTATTTCGATAAAAATCAAAATCAAAACAGGGGATTAGTTAATTCTCATTCAGCGGCTAATTCTCGAGCAAATTTGACGTTAGCAAACTCAGTACTCATCACACCCACTCTACCTATCAAAAATCTAAGTAAGACGCCGTTAGCTGCCTCACAGTACATATAAGATTCATTGTTCGATTGCGTAAAAATGCCAAAACGCTCCATCGCCAACGTGAGCCACGTTCAATTAATTAACAATATACAGTCAATCGATTGACTATTCGTTATAACCGCATTCTCAGGCAACACGTTAGCCTGTATATTAGCGGCATTTAACCGGGCTATTAAGGACATAACATGCTTGCGATCCTCAGAAGGTTCACCATTCTTCAACGCCTCATTTTTATGCTGGTGCTTGCCGCCATCGGCACCTTTGTCTTCGCCAGTTTTTCGATCAACGAGCAGCGCAACAGCCTGATTAAGCAGAAGTGGCTACAAAACGATGCGCAGTTATCCACCCTCCTCAGTGTCGTCGACACACATTATCGCCAGACCCAGCAGAATGAATTGACGCCGGAAGACGCCAAACGAGCGGCGGCAAATCTGGTCAATCAGATCCAATATGGCAAGAGTGGCTTCTTCCTGCTGTTTGACCGAGACCACACACTGCTGGCCAACGGCGCCGCCCCAGATAAGCTTGGCATCAAGCCCTCAGCCCTAACCAGTCAAATGGGCAACAACGGTCTGGACAAGTTGCTCGATAACGCAGCAGCGTCCGGTATTGCCAAGGCACGCATGGAGATGAGAAATCCCCTTACCGGCGAGCGTGAAGAAGCCTTGATGGAAGCCCGCACCTTCCCGGCCTGGCAGTGGACGCTGGTGACCACCTCTTACATGAGTGACGTCAACGACACCACCATCAGCGTGATGTACAACTACCTCGGCATCATGCTGCTTATTTCCGTGCCTATCTTCGCCTTCTTCTTAGTCCTCAATCACTCCATCAGTTCCCCCCTCAACCAGGCGATCGATGCAATGAAAGATATTGCAGAAGGCGAAGGCGATCTCACCAAACGTCTACCGACTAAGGGTAGAGATGAAGTGGTGGCCCTCGCCATCGCCTTTAATAACTTCGTAGGTAAGATAAACAAGATGGTTGCCGATCTCCAGCCGGTGGGACAAGATCTTAACCAAGATGCCGATCGCCTGTTCAATGCCGTCGCCGAGTCCAACGCCAGCGTAGATCATCTGCACCAGGAAACCAGCAGCGTCGCCACCGCCATCAATCAGATGCTATCGACCACCCATGAGATGGCCAGCAGCACCCAGCAGGCGGCAGATGCGGCCAACAGCGTCAAGCAGCAGGCCCAGGACAGCAAGCAGCAGATGGATGGCACGGTAGAGAACACCCATAAGTTGGTGCAAGAACTGAAGAACGCCGAGAGCATCACCCAACATCTTGGGGTCTCCTCCGAGCAGATTGGCAGCATCCTAGATGTGATCCGCGGTATCGCCGATCAAACCAACCTGCTTGCGCTTAATGCCGCCATCGAGGCTGCCCGCGCCGGCGCTCATGGCCGTGGTTTCGCCGTGGTCGCCGACGAGGTCAGAGCCCTGGCTAACCGCACCCAGGACTCCACCAATGAGATCCAGAAGATCATCACAGACATTCAAAATGGCGTGACCAATGTGATGCACAGCAACAGCGATACCCAGAGTCAGTCGGTAGAGCTGCAGCAACAGGCCCAGGCCGTGGGTGATTCACTCAATACTATCTTAGAGCTGATCGCTCATATCAGCGACATGAATACCCAGCTGGCCAGCGCCACCGAGGAGCAGTCTCTGGTTACCGAGGAGATCAACCGTAACATCTGTAGCATCACCGAACTCTCGGAGGTGTCGGTTAAGGCCAATGAGAGTAACCGTATGGCCGCCGAGTCGCTGCGTCAGATAAGTCAGACCAGCGCCAAGATATTAGGCCAGTTCAAGGTGTAAAACACAGATATTCAAACAGATAGCGAAACAGACAGGGAGCCAATTGGCTCCCTTGTTATTAACGCTTACAGGGCAAGACAAGAGCGAGTCACAACCCCTACAAGCACATAAAAAAATCCCCCGCCAAAGCTCGACAGCTGATATTAAAACTGTGATAAGCTTAACGACATCACATTTTTCTGCATCGGTGGGATCACATAACCATGGCCCGAATGACGTTAGCGGTTCATCCTCAGCTATACAGTATTCACAGCTTCAGCCCGGACAGTGAATTAATTCCCGAGGTGTTTCGTCAGCCCATGTTTTTTATCGGCAAGACCAAAGATGAACTCTCTGTGGTGGTGCCCGCCGAACTGCAACTCGACAGCCTCGAAGAGGAGAGCGACTGGCGCTGCCTCGAAGTCGTCGGTCCCCTGGGCTTCTCCATGACGGGGATCCTCGCCAGCGTCTCTGGCACCCTGGCCGAAGCCAAGATCAGCATCTTCGCCATCTCTACCTTCGATACCGATTATATTCTGGTGAAGAAGGATAAACTGCAGCAAACGATACAGGCGCTGAAGAAGACCAACTATCAGATCATTCATTATCAGGCCTAGCGCCAGAGCGTCATTTCCAAAGAGCAAGTGTTATGTACCAAAAGACAGTCACCATCATGGCCGAACACGGCATTCATACCCGGCCTGCGGCCCTGCTTGTTAAGGCAGCCAAGGCCTATGATTGTGACATCATAGTGGAATGTCAGGGCAAACAGGCCAGCGCCAAGAGCCTGTTCAAGCTGCAGACCTTGGGCCTGTATAAAGGCGTCGAGGTCAAGGTCAGCGCCGATGGCGAGCAGGCAAAACCGGCGGTGGATACCGTCGCCGAGCTGCTTATCACCTTAAGTTAACAGGAGTCAGGATGACGATTAGAGGCATAGCGGTAGCGGCGGGCATCGCCTTCGGACAGGCAAAAGTACTACGCAGCTACGAAAGTAAACTCGACTATCATCTCCTGCCTCCAGCCCAACTCGCCCGCGAGCAACAAAGACTCAATCGCGCCCTCAAGACCCTGATCAAGCAGAGTCAGGCCTGCGCCGCCAAGCTCGACCCCGACTCCGACAACTATCAGCTGATCGAGGCCGATCTCCTGCTGTTAGAAGATGAGGAGCTACTGGCCGAACTCAGCGACACCATAGGCAAGCGCCAGTTTTCCGCGGCCCTGGCGGTGGAGCACAGCTTCGCCAAGCAGGCACAGGCGATGCAAGAAGCCGACTCGCCCTACCTGGCCCGGCGCGCCGAAGATGTGTTAAGCCTGGGCCAGCGGCTGATCCGTACCCTGCTCACCGGCCACTGCGATAACCTCAGCCGCCTGCCGGAAAACGCCATCGTACTGGCCAAAGATATCACCCCGGCGGAGTTCGCCACCCTGCCCCTGGAGCGCGTCAGCGCCTTGGTACTGCAAACCGGCGGCGTAACCAGCCATACGGCGATTCTGGCCCGCAGCGCCGGCATTCCCACCCTGATGAGCAGCCCCTGGCATACCCTAGAGGTATCAGATGGCATGACGCTAGCCGTGGATGCCATTAACGGCGAGCTCTATGTTGAGCCTGATGCGGCGCAAATAAGCGATCTCAATGCCCAGAAACAACAGGCTGACGAACGCAAGTCGGCACTGCAGGCCTTGAAGGGCAAAGTGACCCAGACAAAGGATGGCCGCACCATTCCCCTGCTGGCCAACGTGGGCTGCATCAGCGAAATCAATCATCTGGCCGACGTGGGCGCCGAGGGGGTTGGCCTGTTTCGCACCGAATTCTTGTTCATGAACAATCATGAACTGCCAGACGAAAACCGTCAGTATCAACTCTACTGTGATGCCCTGCAGCTGTTAGATGGCAAGCCGCTCACCATTCGCAGCATGGACCTTGGCGCCGACAAGGAAGTGCCTAGTCTCGCCATGGTAGTGGAGGAAAATCCGGCGCTGGGGCTCAGAGGGGTGAGATACACACTCGCCCATCCAGAGCTGTTTAGCGCCCAACTCAGCGCGATCCTCAGGGCCGCCAACCATGGTCCCATCCGTCTCATGTTCCCCATGGTCAATCAGGTAGAGGAGCTCGAAGCCGTGCTAGCGCTGTTGGAAAGCTGCAAACAGGAGCTGGTCGAGGCCGAGAAAGGCTTTGGCGAACTCGAGCTTGGCATAGTGGTTGAAACCCCGGCGGCGGTATTTAACCTCGACTCCATGCTGCCCCTGCTGGATTTTGTCAGCATAGGCACTAACGATTTGACTCAATATACCATGGCCGCGGATCGCGCCAATCCGCTGCTGATCGATCAATACCCCGTGCTCTCGCCGGTGATCATCCGCCTGATCGCTCAGATCATAGAGAAGGCCAAGGCCGCCAAGGTGCGGGTCTCCATGTGCGGCGAGCTGGCCAGCAACCCCAATGCCGCCGCCTTGTTAATTGGACTCGGGCTGGAAGAATTTAGCGTCAACCTAGGCTCGCTCCTCGAGGTGAAACAGGCCCTCAGTCGTTGGTCTTACCCAGATTGTGTCGAACTTGCGGCCAAAGCCTTGCAAGTTTCACGCATAGATGCGTTAAATCAATTATTAACACACTGTCACTCTTGATATTTTTTGAGTATGCTAGGCATAATTCATCACGACACATCAGCGTGCTAACACAGGGGCAAATTAATGGGATTTTTGAGCCGCATAAGACGTTTAATTTCTGGTCAGCCACCCATCACGGGCGGCATTGATGTTTATGCGCCAGTGTCGGGCGAGATCGTGGCAATCGAAAAAGTGCCGGATGTGGTCTTTGCCGAGAAGATAGTCGGCGACGGCATCGCGATTGCCCCAAAAGGAAAGCAGATAGTAGCACCGGTCGATGGCACCATAGGCAAGATCTTCGAAACCAACCACGCCTTTAGCATAGAGTCGCCCCAAGGCCTCGAGCTGTTCGTGCATTTCGGTGTCGGTACAGTCGAGCTCAGGGGCAACGGCTTCACCCGCCTGGCCGAAGAAGGTCAGCAGGTCAAGGCCGGCGATCCCATACTCGAGTTCGATCTCGACTATCTTAAGGAGCATGTAGAGAGCCTACTCACCCCCGTGGTGCTGGCCAACATGGAAGATATTCAGGGGCTCGACAAGCGCCACGGCAGTATCGAAGCCGGGAAAGACGTGATCTTCTCAGTTCAGCTCTAACGCGCACTATCGCCCGGCGCATTCAGTGCCGGGTTGCCTTTAATCACTTCAGCAACTCGTTAACCCTTAGCCTAAGACTCACCATCAGCTGAGTGATTTTTTTTCAAACAGACACTTGCCCTGTGGTTACCCCTTGAGGCGAACTCGACTCGGTGCCACAATGAGCAGCAAGTAGAAGTGGTCGCCAGCGAAGCGGCTAAAGTATTACAAAGGCCCTAATTTACAGAAGCACTCACGTTACGCTAAATGGCCTTTGCCCCACATGGAGAATCAAATTTTGGCCCTATACGGTATTAAGAATTGCGACACAGTCAAGAAAGCGCTCAAGTGGCTAGACGCCAACCAACAAGCAGTGACCTTTCACGACTTTCGCGTCGACGGCCTCACCGAGGAACACCTTAACGCCTGGGTCGAGCAAGTCGGCTGGGAAAGCCTGTTTAATAAACGCAGCACCAGTTTTCGCAACCTGAGCGATGAAGAAAAAGCCGATATCGGCAAGGATAAGGCTATCGCCCTCATGCTCACCTATCCCACCCTGATCAAACGCCCCGTGCTGGATCATCAGGGACAGGTAAGCGTCGGCTTCAAGCCCGCTCAATACGAGGAGATCTTCAGCCGATGAGCCAGGAAGTCCTCACACTGGCACAGGATCTGATCGCCAGAGCCTCGGTCACCCCGCTAGACGAAGGTTGTCAGCCGCTAATGGCCGATCGCCTCAAGGCCAAGGGGTTTAATATCGAATCTATGGTATTTGAAGATACCACCAACATGTGGGCGCGGCGCGGCTCAGAAGGTCCGCTATTCTGCTTTGCCGGCCATACAGATGTGGTGCCGGTTGGCGATCTCAACCGTTGGCACACACCGCCCTTCGAGCCTGTGGTGATCGACGGCTATCTTCACGGCCGCGGCGCCGCCGACATGAAGGGTTCGCTCGCCGCCATGGTAGTTGCCACCGAGCGATTCGTCGACAAGCATCCAGATCATAAGGGCTCTATCGCCTTCCTGATCACCAGCGACGAGGAAGGCCCCTTCATCAACGGCACCACCCGGGTGATCGACACCCTTGAGGCCCGAAACGAAAAGATCACCTGGTCACTGGTTGGCGAGCCCTCCTCTACCCATAAGCTAGGGGATATCGTCAAGAACGGTCGCCGGGGCAGCCTCACGGGTAACCTCACCGTCAAAGGCATTCAGGGCCATGTCGCCTACCCACATCTGGCCGACAACCCCATCCACAAGGCGGCGCCTGCGCTCGATGAGCTGGCACGCATGAAGTGGGATAACGGCAACGAATTCTTCCCGCCCACCAGTTTTCAAATCGCCAATATCAATGGCGGCACGGGCGCCTCAAACGTGATCCCGGGCAGCCTGGAGGTGATGTTTAACTTCCGTTACTCCACCGAAGTTACCGCCGAGATCTTAATTCAGCGGGTACTCAATATTCTTGACGCTCACGGGCTGGACTATGAGATCAACTGGATCTTCAACGGCCTGCCGTTTCTCACCGATGCGGGCCCGCTGCTGGATGCCACCCGCGAGGCGATCCATGAGATCACTGGCACAGAGACAGACCCGCAAACCTCTGGCGGCACCTCGGATGGACGTTTCATCGCCCCGACTGGCGCCCAGGTGATCGAGCTTGGCCCGGTTAACGCCACCATTCACAAGGTCAATGAGTGCGTCAAGGTCGAGGATATCGAGCAGCTCGCCAAGGTGTATGAACGTATCCTGGAAAAGCTGCTGTGCTAGAACCGGCAATCTATGGTTTTGATGAGCCAACACTCGGGGAGCACCAGGGCCACAGGCTGGCCCCCGAGTGCGCCGCGCAGCTTACTAAGATGCAAGGCGCCGCCGCTGGCGATGGATTTAACATCGCCATCTGCTCCAGCTATCGTGATTTCAATCGCCAGCTCGGGATATGGAATGCCAAGGCGAGCGGTAAGCGGCCGGTATTGGACGCAGCCTCTCGGCCAATGGACATCAAGACGTTAAGTGACAATGAGCTGCTAGATGCCATACTGCGCTGGTCGGCATTGCCCGGCATGTCGCGCCATCATTGGGGCACAGATCTGGACCTGTTCGACGCAAACGCCATCAGCCAAGCATCCCTCGAGCTTGTCGACAGCGAGTATCAGCTAGGTGGTCCCTGTCATGGGCTGCATCAGTGGCTAGTGGCACACGCGGCTGACTTTGGTTTCTACTTTCCCTATCAGGCAGGTCTCAGCGGCGTCAGCCCAGAGCCTTGGCACCTGAGTTATTACCCACTGGCCGATAGCCATCTGGCCAGCTTCGATAGCCAGGCATTAAAGACTCGGCTCGAGCAGGCGGATATCGCGCTAAAGGCCCCTATTCTCGCCCGGCTGGAGGCGCTAGTATCACGCTATGTCTACTTCGTTGCCCCTTCGCCCAACGGGCCGGTTAACCCAATTATCAATGAGTGATCTCACATGAACCTCTACAGTTTTCGTCATAGTTTCAATCTCAACGGCCACCAGATGAGCTATCTGGATGTCGGCCAGGGCCCGGTGTTACTGCTCGGCCACAGCTATCTCTGGGACAGCGCCATGTGGGCGCCGCAAATCGCCCACCTCAGCCAGCATTACCGCTGCATAGTGCCGGATCTCTGGGGCCATGGTCAGTCAGATCTGCTACCAAATAATTGCCGTTCACTTAAGCATCTCGCCGAGCATTATCTGGCGCTGATGGACAGCCTGGAAGTGGATGAATTCTCGATACTTGGGTTATCTGTTGGTGGCATGTGGGGCGCAGAGTTAACCTTGCTGGCGCCACGCCGCGTAAAAACGCTGGTGATGATGGGCTGTTTCCTCGGCTTCGAACCCGAAGTAAGCCGCGCCAAATACTACGCCATGCTCGATGCCATGATGGCCGCCGGGCAGTTACCGCCGCCGCTGATCGACCAGATAGCGCCGCTATTCTTTGCCGATAAGGTCGAACAAAAACAACCTGATCTCATCGCCGCCTTTAAGACCTCACTCGCGAACTTGGCGCCAGAGCGGCTGGAGAGTATCTCTCGCCTCGGCCGCATCATCTTCGGGCGCCGTGACATCATGGAAGATGCCGCGCAGTTTACCCTGCCGACGCTGATCATGACAGGCACCCAGGACAAGCCCAGACCCGTGCTGGAGGGCTATCTGATGCATGATGCTATCGATGGCAGCGAGTTTTTGCATATTCCGGAGGCGGGCCATATCTCAACCCTGGAACAGAGTGGGTGGATCAATCAGCACCTGAGTGATTTTTTCGCCAAACATTTGAGCTAAGCCAGCAAAGAAACCCTGGCCTAGACTGAGTAGACCAGCAGGGCAAACCTTTGATGCTAGAATGCAGCCCTGCAAAAATCTTCTTCATCGACATGATGTTAACTAAATGAAACTACTTAAACCTTTGTTCGACAACAACCGCCGCTGGGCCAACCGCATCCTGGAAGAGAACCCTAAGTTCTTCGAACAACTGGCCCAACAGCAAAATCCCGAGTATTTGTGGATTGGCTGCTCGGACAGCCGGGTACCGTCGAACCAGATCATCGATCTCATGCCCGGCGAAGTATTCGTACACAGGAACATCGCCAACATGGTGATCCATACGGATCTCAACTGCCTCTCAGTGCTGCAATATGCCGTCGAGGTGCTCAAGGTGAAACATATCATGGTGGTGGGCCATTACGGCTGCGGCGGTATCAAGGCCTCCATGGGTAAGGAGCGCCTGGGACTGATCGACAACTGGCTGGGGCATATTCGCGACATCCATCGTCTACACGCCAAGGAACTCGCCGAACTTGATAACAAGACCCGCTTCGATCGCCTGTGTGAGCTCAACGTCATCGAACAGGTGGGCAATGTTGCCAGTACCACCATAGTGCAAGATGCCTGGGAACGTGGCCATAAGGTAGCGGTGCACGGCTGGATCTACAGCGTCGACAACGGCCTGCTGTCGGATCTCGACGTTACCGTAGACATAGATACCTTTCGCAGCAGATAGCTCCCAGACACATCACCTCCCCTTTAAGGCAAGCCACAGCGCGCATGATGGTCAAATCATGCGCTATCGTCAGGCCCCCTCACGTAAAAGCAAAAAAAAGCCTCCTATTTCAGTAAATATTCCTTAATAAACATCGCAGTTTTACACCCATCGCGTTTATAATTCGCATTGATTTATTTTTCGCGCCGCGGGCGCAGCGAATGCTAAGGAACTATTCCATGCCTGGTTTTGAATTATTTGGTCCTGAAGAGAAACAGGAAGTTGCTGACGTAATGGAAAACGGTTTTACCTTCCGTTACAACTTTGATCACATGCGTAATGACCGCTGGAAGACGCGTGAAATGGAGCAACTGCTCTGTGAGAAGATGAATGTCAAACACGCCCACCTGCTCTCGAGCGGCACCGCTGCACTGCAAACCGCGCTAGCCGCCGCAGGCATTGGCGCAGGCGATGAAGTGATCGTTCCTCCATTTACCTTCGTGGCCTCTGTCGAAGCCGTGTTCATGGCTGGTGCCGTCCCGGTATTTGCCGAGATCGACGAGACTCTGTGTCTGTCACCAGAAGGCATTGAAGCGGCTATCACGCCACGCACCAAAGCCGTTAACCTAGTCCACATGTGTGGCTCTATGGCTAAGATGGATGAGATCAAGGCTGTCTGTGAAAAGCACAACCTGGTGCTACTGGAAGATGCCTGTCAGGCCATCGGCGGTAGCTACAAGGGTCAAGCCCTGGGGACTATCGGTCATGTAGGCTGCTACTCATTTGACTCTGTTAAGACCATCACCTGTGGCGAAGGCGGCGCGGTGATCACTAATGATGAGACCATCTATAACCACGCCCATATGTTCTCTGACCATGGCCATGACCATGTCGGCAACGATCGCGGCGCAGAAAGCCACCCTATCATGGGCCTGAACTTCCGCATCTCTGAGATGAACTCGGCGCTAGGTCTGGCGCAGCTTCGCAAGCTAGACACCATCATCGACATTCAGCGCAAGAACAAGAAACTCCTGAAAGACGCCATGGCAGCGCTGCCAGAGGTAAGCTTCCGTGAGATCCCAGATCCAGAAGGCGACTCAGCCGGTTTCCTAAGCTTCATGCTACCTACCGAGGAGCGCACTCTGGAGATCAACAAGAAACTGGCCGAAAACGGCGTCGATGGCTGCTTCTACTGGTATGTAAACAACTGGCACTACCTGTCAAACTGGAAGCACATTCAAGAGCTTAAATCACCAGCCGCTCTGCCGATCACATTAATTGAAGACAAACCTGACTATACTCAGGTGTCTGTGCCTAAGTCTGATGCCATCATGAGCCGCACCATTTCGATGCTGATTAAGCTCTCATGGACTGAAGAAGAGATCGCCCAGCGCATCGAGAACATTAAGCGAGCCTTTGCCGCTTAACTCTCGTCTCTCAAATTCCCGGTCGCAGCGCCTTGTTTGGCCCTGCGACGTTACTTTTTACACTAGATGTCTCAATGGAGAATGCTGTAATGAGTTTTAAAAATTTCAAATGCGTACCAAAAATGATCTTTGGTCGTGGTTCATTCGCGCAGCTCGATACCGTACTCGAGGAAGAGCGCAAGCAATGCGAAGATTTCGTGGTCTTCCTGATCGATGATGTTCATCAGGATAAGCCACTGGCGCAGCGCATACCCGCCAAGCCACAGGACTTAGTGATCTACGTTAACGTGGACGAAGAGCCTACCACCAAGCAGGTCGATGACCTCACCGAGAAGGTGCAAGCCTTTAACAGCAAGCTCCCGGTCAGCGTTATCGGTCTGGGCGGTGGTTCGACTATGGATCTGGCCAAGGCCGTTTCACTCATGCTCACCAACCCAGGTGGCAGCGCCATGTACCAGGGTTGGGACCTGATCAAGAACCCTGCGGTTCACCATATCGGTATCCCGACTGTTTCTGGTACCGGCGCCGAAGCATCACGCACCGCCGTACTTTGCGGCCCGGTACGTAAGCTAGGTCTTAACTCTGACTACACAGTATTTGACCAGATCATCATGGACTCAGAGCTCATCGACGGCGTACCGACAGATCAATGGTTCTACACAGGTATGGATTGCTACATCCACTGTGTCGAGTCACTACAAGGCACCTTCTTGAACGAATTTGCCAAGGCGTTCGCCGAGAAGTCGATGGACCTTTGCCGTGAAGTCTTCCTAGACGATCACCCAGAGAAAGACGACAAGCTGATGATGGCCTCATACATGGGTGGCATGAGCATCGCCTACAGCCAGGTAGGTGCCTGTCACGCCGTATCTTATGGCCTTGGCTACGTACTGGGCTATCACCATGGTATCGGTAACTGCCTGGCGTTTGACGTGCTGGAAGAGTTCTACCCTGAGGGCGTGACCGAGTTCCGTCAGATGATGGGCAAGCACAACATCACCCTGCCGAAGAACATCTGTAAAGACTTGCCAGATGAAACCATCGCTAAGATGGTCGCCGTCACCAAGAGCATGGGACCACTATGGGCCAACGTCTATGGCGAAGGTTGGGAAGAGAAAGTCACCGACGAAATGTTGACTAAACTGTTCCGTCGAATCTAACCTGTAAGCTCAAGGTGTAAGGGGCTCCGAGTGAGCCCCTTCTCTTATGCACTGCGGCACACTGTAACTGATAGGTATATCCAAATGAATGTGACTCTGTTAATCCCAGCACGCTATGGCTCGAGCCGTTTTCCGGGCAAGCCACTGGCGCCGATTAACGGTAAGCCGATGATCCAGCATGTTTATGAACGTGCGGCGCTGGCAAAAGGTTTAACCGCCATCTATGTGGCCACCGACGATCTGCGCATCAAGGAGGCGGTAGAAGCCTTTGGTGGCAAGGTGGTGATGACAGATGAGAAGGCGGCCTCCGGCACCGACAGAATAGAGGATGCTATCACTCAACTCGGTCTTGCAGACGAAGATCTGGTGATCAACCTACAGGGCGATCAGCCACTGATCGATCCTATCTCTATCGAGCAGATCATTACCCTGTTTGAGCGCCACCCAGGTGAATTCGGTATGGCAACCCTAGGTTATGAGATCACCGAAGAGCATGAGCTTGACGATCCCAAGCATGTCAAGATGGTGTTCGACAACCAGTATAATGCGCTGTACTTCTCGCGCGCCCGTATCCCCTTCGGCCGCGACACAAACGACTACCCGGTTTACAAACACCTGGGTGTCTACGCCTACACACGCGAGTTTGTCCGCACCTTCAATAAGCTGCCACTGGGCCGTTTAGAAGATCTCGAGAAACTTGAGCAGCTGCGCGCACTGGAACATGGCCACAAGATCAAGGTTGCCATCAGCGCCTTCGACTCGCCCGAGGTCGATACCCCGGAAGATATTCGCATCTGTGAAGCACGCCTGGCGGTAGACTAGCCGTTACTGAATCAGGAGAGGGAAATAGCCATGTCGAGTCTCGAAGTCTGGCTCATCATTATCTTGGTGCTTGGGGTGATCGCCAGCAACCTGGCGGTGCTTAAGTACAGCAACAAGTTTAAGATGACCCAATTTGGCAAGCCCCAACATAAGCCTCAGGTAAAAAACCAAGGCGATAGTGGCCATAGTGGCGATAGTGGCCATAGTGGTAAAAGTGGCCACAATGAAAATGGCAAAGATGGCTCAAGCATAGATAGCGAAGGCAAAAATAGTGTAGATAGAAATTGCACAGACAAAGCCAGCGCAGATAAATCTAGTGCAGATAACAATAGTCGCTAGACTCGACAATTTCGCTTCGACACAAAAAAGGCTTACCCGGGTAAGCCTTTTTTATTGGCAATCAGAAACGGCTAGAAATACAGTGAAAACATCAAGCAAGTGGTAATACAAAAAAGGCCAGCCCAAAACAGGACTCGCCTTTTCGTTAGCGCTAATGAATACACTAAGTCCAGATATTGGCGTCACGTATTAGTCGCTATCGCCTTATGTACTTACTGTAAAAATCAAGCTTTAAAGTGAGACCGATAAACGAGCTGGCGGCCAATAAATATCTATTACACCTGCTTATGATGAGAGGCTCTTCACCCAGGCCTGGGGATCTGCCACGATAAACTGATAGCGTTCACCATTACTGAGGCTTACCTGGATCCCATCGGGCGTGATAGGCAGAATCCCCGCCCCCTTGCCCCAGCAGGTCTCCACTTTCACTATCTCATTCAAAGGCAGGTGGTATGGGCCGTAGAGGCAGTCTGAGCTGAAAGATTTAAAATCCAGCGCTTCGCGGCTCATGGTGAGTCTTCCATCGACTCGAATGGCATTCTTCTGCAGCGTGGCCGGCGCCGATTTAGGCTGGCGCTGCGCAGTCTCGATAGATAATGTCATCTGCATTACTCCCTGTTGCATCTAAGTGTTACATCTAAGTGTTGGTTTCACTCTACTATAATCGCCCCTTCTTGTTAATGAGACGTTAGTGTTCAATCGGTTTGTGGCACTAGCTGATTGGCAAGCTAGGATGACACAGACAGTGAATTTCTCTAGTCCCCAGGCATTCCCTTCCCCACTACCCATTTATGACTTGGCAGGCATAAAAAAGGCCAATCAAAAAAGATTGGCCTTTAAACTGACTCATCACTCGTACTATTCGCTAATGCTAAGTCCTAATACTAAATCCTAATACTCAGTCCTAATACTAAGCGCTAATCTAGGCGCTAATCGGCATTTCGTAAGCCTGACTCGTGGTGTGCATCTAGCGCAAGTTCTGCCTCGAGACGTTGGCTAATTTCTTCTGGCGAGCCTGTGTTTCGCGCGATCAAGCCATAGGCAACCGGGATCACCAACAGGGTAAAGAAGGTCGCCAGTATGATGCCCGATAGGACAACCACACCGATCACGAAGCGGGTCTCGGCGCCGGCGCCCTGAGCTAATACAAGCGGAATAGCCCCGGCCGCTGTGGTGATCCCCGTCATCAAGATGGGACGAAGACGCTGGCTGGCGGCCTGGATGATCGCCGTATCGAATGCAATGCCTTTATCACGCAGCTGGTTGGCAAACTCGACGATCAAGATACCGTTCTTGGCCGCCAGTCCCACCAGCATGATAATACCGATCTGGCTGTAGATGTTCAGGCTCTGCCCTGTGACCCACAGGCCTATCAGGGCACCCAAGGTCGCCAGCGGCACCGTCAGCATGATCACCATGGGGTGAATATAGCTCTCGAATTGCGCCGCGAGCACCAAGAAGACGATGCCTAGCGCCAGTAGGAAGACGAAATACATGGAGTTACCTGATTCCTGATAATCCAGCGACTGCCCCTTGTAGCTGATCACCGCCTCGGCCGGCAGATAGGTGTAGGCCAATTCGTTGAGGTAATCGAGCGCCTCACCCAGACTATAACCATCGGCCAGGTTGGCCTCTATGGTGATGGCGCGCATACGGTTGTAGCGGTTCAGCTGACTGGCGTCGGCAAACTCCTCCACCGACACTAAGTTAGCCAGGGGGATAAGCTCGCGGCTTCTATCCGAGCGCACATAGATGTTACTAAGGTCGCTGGCGGTATTCTGATTATCGCGGTTACCCTCGATGATCACGTCATACTCTTCACCGTCACGCATAAAGGTAGTCACCAGGCGCGAACCCAACATAGATTCCAGGGTGCGGCCGATATGGGAGATAGAGACGCCGAGATCCGCCGCCCTGTCCTTGTCGATCACCACCCTCAGCTGCGGCTTGGTCTCCTTGTAGTCATGATCCAGACCCACCAGATTCGGGTTTTCCTTGGCCTTCTCCAGCAATATGTCACGCCACTTGGCGAGTTCTTCATAGCTTGGGCCGCCCAGTACAAACTGCACCGGCTTACCCACGCCGCGACCGAAGGCCTGACGCATCACGGGAAAGGCGCGCACACCGGCGAGATCCGACAAGCGGGCGCGAATATCACCGATGATCTCGAAGGCGCTACGACGGGTCGCCCAGTCTTCCAGCACGATAATCGCCATGCCGTTGGAGAAGTTGGCGTTGCGTCCAAAGCCGCGAGGTGCACGGATAAGCAAGCGTTTGATGTCACCGCTTTCTACCAGCGGCATCAGGCGCTCCTCGATCTCATCCATATAGGGGGTGATATATTCGAAACTCGCCCCCTGAGGACCGTTGACAATCAGGAACATAGAGCCCCTATCCTCTCTTGGCGCAAACTCCTGAGGCACCTTGGTCATCAGATAGCCACTGAGGCCCAGGGCGATGATCACCAGGGAGCTGACGATAAAGGGATGGGTCATGGCGCGCTTGAGCGTGGTACGGTAACCCGCAGACAACCAGTTCATGCCTGCGTCTATCTTGCGCACCAGCCAAGGATCTTGTCCGGCAGGCTTAAGCAGCTTGGAACACATCATGGGGCTTAGGGTCAGGGCCACCAGGCTTGAGAAGATCACCGCCGCACTCATGGCCACCGCGAACTCCTTAAACAGCTTACCCAGATCCCCTTCAAGGAAGGTGATCGGCATAAACACGGCCACCAAGACCAAGGTGGTAGCCACCACGGCAAAGGCTACCTCCCGTGAACCGAGAAAAGCCGCCTTTAGCGGTGAGTCGCCCTCCTCGATGCGTCTGTGGATGTTTTCCAGCACCACGATGGCATCATCCACCACCATACCAATCGCCAGAATCATCGCCAGCAGGGTCAGCAGGTTAATGGTGTAGCCCAGGGCGTAGAGCACGATAAAGGTCGCCATCAAGGAGACAGGCACGGTCAGCGCCGGGATCAACATGGCCCGTACGCTGCCAAGGAAGAGATAGATCACCACAATTACCAGGAACATGGCGATAAACAGGGTCTGATACACCTCCTTGATGGAGGCCTCGATAAACACAGAGCTGTCGTAGGAGCGTTTGATCTCCATGCCGGCGGGTAGCGTCGGATTGATCTTATCTACCAAGGCGTTGGCGGCGCGAGCCACCTCTAGGGTGTTAGAGGTAGACTGCTTAGAGATCCCCAGGCCTATCATGGCCTCACGGTTACCGCGGAAGGTGATGCGCTCCTCTTCCGAGCCTATCTCCACCTTAGCCACGTCGCCGAGCTTGATGAGGTAGCCATCTTCCCCTTCGACCAGCACCAGGTTATTAAAATCCTCCGCCGTCTTGAAGGTGCGCTCCAGACGCACGGTAAAGTGCCTATCTTGAGATTCCACCGAACCTGCCGGTAGCTCGACGTTCTCCGAGCGTAGCACAGACTCGATATCCGACACCGTCAGATCACGGGCCGCCAGGGCCTGACGGTCGATCCACACCCGCATGGCGTAGACCTTACCCCCACCGATGCGAATGTTGGCCACGCCGTCGATCACCGAGAAGCGATCCACCAGATAGCGACGGGCATAGTCGGTGAGCTGCAGGGTATTCATCTGATCCGAGACCAGGTTGAGCCACATGATCACCTCATCCCCGCCATTGGCCTTTTGAACCTCTGGGGGATCGGCCTCTTCCGGCAGGTTATTGAGCAAACCCGAGATGCGGTCGCGCACATCGTTGGCCGCCGCCTCTATATCCCGGCCGACGTCGAACTCTAGCGTCACAGATGAGCGACCATCGCTGCTGGAGGAGTTGATGTTACGTATCCCCTCCACGCCACTGATCCTGTCTTCCACCAGCTGAGTGATACGACTCTCCACCACAGCCGCACTGGCGCCGCGGTAGTTGGTCTGCACCGAGACGATAGGCGGATCGATATTGGGATACTCGCGCAAGGGCAGCTTTTCGAACGAGACCAGACCGAAGGCGATCAGGAGTATGCTGATGACGGACGCAAAAACCGGTCGTTTTACCGACAAATCCGTCAAGATCATGCTAGCGGCTCCACCTTAGCTTGTTGGTTGAAACTAAAGTGTTCACTGTACTGCACCTTAACCGTATCTCCTGGGCGCACCTTGAGGATGCCACGCACCATCACCTGCTCGCCCACTTCGACGCCGCCGACTATCTCTACCCAGCCCCGCTTACGCAAGCCAAGTTGCACCTGACGACGCTCGACCACGTTCTCATCGTTCACCAGATAAACGAAGTGATCTTTCTGAATAGGAATAATCGCCGCTTCCGGGATGATAAGCGCTTCGCGGCTCTGCTTGATCAGCTTCACCTTCATCAACATACCGGGAAGCAGGCGCAGCCCCTTGTTAGGGATCTCGGCCCTGACCGTCACGGCGCGAGTCGTCGGGTTCACGCGGCTATCGACGGACACCACCTTACCGGTAAACAACTCGCCTTCGAAGGCCACGGCACTGGCCTCGACCGACTTACCAATAGCCAAAGACTGCAGGAAGCGTTCCGGCACTGAGAAATCCAGTTTAATGGTTGAGATATCATCTAAGGTGGTGATAACAGTACCTGGGGTCACCAGACTCCCCTGACTCACCTGACGCAGGCCCAGGCGTCCCGAAAACGGCGCCAAGATGCGTCTGTCTTTGAGGGAAGATTCGGCCTGATCTAACTCGGCCTTGGCGGTATCGATAAGGGTCTGCAACCTGTCGCGTTCCAATGCCGCCACCGTCTGGCTGGTCACCAGGGAGCTGATCCGCGCCAGTTCACGCTGATGATCTTTCATCTTAACCCGGGCCACAGTCACACGGGCGATCTGTTCTCTGTCTTGCAAACGTACCAGAAGCCGGCCCTTCTCCACCATCTGACCGTCGCTGAAATTAATCTCGGTTACCATATCGGTAACCTTGGGGGTCACAGTGATAGATTCGTTGGCCTTACCTGTACCCAAGGCCTCAACTTCGTCGCGAATAGGCTGCATTTCGGCCTTTGCCACCACCACATTCGGCGTGGGTCGCCCGCGCGGTTCCTTAGGCGTTTCGGTTTGCTGAGTGAAATAGTAGGTGGCGGCGCCTGTCGCTAAAAGCATTGAGATTATTATCGTTTTTTTCATCAATCTTCCGAAAGAATGCGCATTATGTTATCGGTAGTTTACCTTGGAATGTAGGTGCTTCAAGGCGTTTTACCTTTGCTTACAAACTTAATACACCATTTACATTTGTGAACACCACAAGGCACAAAAGAGTATAGTATCAATCGCTAAATGATACGCCTGATCATCTAAAGAAGGGCGACTGAGTCAGCATAAGCAGCAGGTTTTCCTCGCTCACGGAGGGATTCATAAACTCCCCCTGACCATAGTCACAACCAAGCAACTGTAACGTCTGATACTGCTCGCGGGTTTCTATCCCCTGAGCCAGGGTATCGATATTCAAGCTGCTGGCGAGATTGATGATAGTCTCTAAGATCATCTGGTTATCATAAGCCATCTCCATGGGACTGATGAGGCCCTGGGCTATCTTGAGGCGATCGAACCTGAGTGCCTGCAAATACCTAAAGCTTGCATGGCTGGCACCCACATCATCCAGGCTCACCAGTACGCCGAGAGACTTTGCCCTGGCAATACAGTGGCGCACCTTGTCGAAGCCGGCGACTATGCTGGCCTCTGGGATCTCTAAACCCAAGAAGTTGGCCAGCCCCTCCCCCTTTGCGACCATCCCCTCCAGTTCATCAAACAGGGCGCAGCCGTCACTGGCGAGATTCACGCTCACACGAAAGTCCTCAGGATAGGCGCCGTGATAGCGTTTGAGATGGGCCAGTATCAGCCTGGCGACCACAGCATCGACTAGCTGAAGGGCCCCCTGGCGCCGCAGCGGCGCCAGTAATCGCCGGGGTGAAATGGTCCCATATCTGGGATGCTCCCAGCGCAGCAGCGCCTCGGCGCCGATCAGTTTGCCATCCTTGAGCCGATATTGAGGTTGAAAGCTGAAATAGAGCTCATCCTGGGCGGCGGCCTGCTGAAACTCCTGACAAATCTGCGTCTCTTGCAGCTCGGTCTGCTCACCACTGCTGAACACACAAAGACGCTGCCGCCCCATCAATTTTGCCCTAAGCAGCGCCTGATCGCCCCTGCGCAACAGATCTGACACCCGCATCCCGGATGAGAAGCAGGTCACCAGCCCCAGGCTAACCGACAGCGCGATAGAGATCCCGCCAAGATCCAACACTGCCTGCATCTGCTCACGCAGGGCTTCGACCCGCGCAAGGCACTCAGATTCTGAGTCGATACCCATCAAGAGTAGGCCAAATTGATCCCCCCCCAGCCGACAAATGGTGTCCTGGCTGGCGATAGCTGCCTCTGTGCGCTGGGCAAACACCTTTAGCAGTTCATCCCCTAAGTGATGGCCATAGGTATCGTTAACGGCCTTAAAGTGATCTATGTCGAGCAGCACTAGGCCGAGCCCTTTGGGAGAAACGCCGTTTTCAGCGGCTTCATTAAGCTTAGCGATCGCCTGATTTAAGCGGTCGATAAAAAGCATGCGATTGGGTAGCTTAGTTAAGCCATCATAGAGGGCCATCTGAGTCAGGTTGGCCTTAACATTCATACGGCTAATGGCATTGCGTATATGTTTGGCGCAAAACACCAGCAGCCGTTGGTCTGCCTCACTATAACGATAGCCGCCATGATAACTCTGCACCACTAAGATACCGCGAAATGCCTCATCGCCGAAGGGTACACCGAGCCAGGCCTTTGGCATAGCGCCATTGATCACTATCTCTCCCTGATCCACCAAGGCCTTAATCTGCGCCTCGTCCACCAGGAGAGGTTTGTTTTTCAGCAGCGTATAGGCGGTGATCCCAAGACATGAGGGTAACAGTGGCAACTCGGTATCTTCGGCGAGCTGGTCATATTGATCCACATGATAGGGAAAGTGCAGCGTGTGGCCATCTTCACTCAGTAGCGCGACATAGAAGTTATCCGCCTTGATCAGGCGGGCGATACAAGCGTGTAGCCTTTGGTAGAAGGCTTTAATCGAGTCGGTCTCGAAGATGATCTCCGCGATGGCAAACAGGGTGTCCTGGATCTTACTGGCATACTCCAGGTCCACCACCCGCTGTTGTAGTGTCACCAGATTGTTGGCTCTGTGGATCTTCAGCGCAGCGATGGAGGCAAGGGCAAACAAGATGCGTTCATGCTGAGAGGTGTAGAAATTCTTCTTAGGGTGCTCGGTGTCTATCACCCCTATCAGCTCACCCTCCATCAACATGGGCACCGCAAGCTCAGAAAGCCTGGGGGCGTCATCGACGATATAGTTAGGAAACTGCCGGGTATCACCGACGATCAAGGGTTGTTTGGTCTTAGCCACTGTGCCGACAACGCCCTCCCCCAGCTTGAGTTCGATAGGCGCGAGGATCTCATGGCCGCTGGGGTTCTTATCGCCGAAGCTGGCCTTCTGCATCAAGACGCCCCGCGCAGGATCCAGCAGGTAGACGACCACATCGTCAAACCCTAACTGGGAAACCACATTCTGTGCCAGGTGCCAAAGGATCTCATCTACCCCGCTTAGCGAGAGCATGTCGATAGCAAACTCACTGATAATCTTCAGATATTTTGCGTCTACATCCTGCAGTGGCACCTTAGCTGGCATCTCAACCTCGGTTAAACATTCCCGTCAATCTAATGACTGATAATATCACTAACTATATGGCATAGATGCTTGGCTCGCCATCGGCCGCCACAGGAAACCGGGCGCAAGAACAAGGTGTGGGAACAAGGTGTGGGAAACAGGCTGAATAGCTCCATGATGCCTAACACAGAGGGACTAAAGCTGACCCGTGAAGCACATTTAAAGGACTGCGAAAGCACGGCTAACGAATAGCGCGTGCGTCCAGCCACTTTATGGCGCGCCAGACTGAAAAGGAGAAGTAAAGAATCCACCTTCATAGAAGGTGGCTTTGATTGGCCCCCTATAAGGGGGCTTATTTATTAATCAACGTTCAATTGTAATTGACGCTCGGCCTCTTCCTTCTCTTGTCTGTCTTGATGCCGCACGTAGCGCCTAATTATTTCCTCATTCGCTCCTACCGAAGCCACAAAGTAACCACGTTGCCAGAAATGATTACCCCACAACTTCTTCTTTCTTAAATATGGATACTTCGCGAATAATCTAATNAGTAAAGAATCCACCTTCATAGAAGGTGGCTTTGATTGGCCCCCTATAAGGGGGCTTATTTATTAATCAACGTTCAATTGTAATTGACGCTCGGCCTCTTCCTTCTCTTGTCTGTCTTGATGCCGCACGTAGCGCCTAATTATTTCCTCATTCGCTCCTACCGAAGCCACAAAGTAACCACGTTGCCAGAAATGATTACCCCACAACTTCTTCTTTCTTAAATATGGATACTTCGCGAATAATCTAATCGCTGTTCTTCCCTTTAATACACCTACTAACTCTGACACGCTTAAACTCGGTGGTGTACGCACAACAAGATGAACATGATCCAACTGAACGTTTAATTCGACTGTAGTGCTCAAACCCACCCACGACTACCAGCTTGTGGTCAACGCCATGGCGGTAAAACTCAAGCCGGGTGAGGCCAGCATCATTGCCAAAGCCCCCTCGGTTATGAGCGTCGAGCCCATCGGTCTGCACTATATTCAGACCTCCACAGGCCCCGAGTTCATCGGTGCCAAACAGGTCTGGCTAGGTGATAGTCAAAATGCCGGAACCCAAGGCGAAGGGGTTATCGTCGGCGTCATAGACTCGGGCATTAACGCCAATCACCCCTCCTTTGCCGAGGTGGGCGCCGATGGTTATCGCCACATAAATCCGCTGGGCGACGGCCAATACCTAGGCGACTGCATCCAATACAGCCAGTTTTGTAACGGCAAACTCATCGGCATCGTCAGCTATCCCGAGTTAGTACAACATCGTCTCGACACCGCGGATAACCTAGAGGATCCCAGCGACGACTTAGAGAACAAGACTAAGGTTGGCTACGACTTTAATGGTCACGGTTCTCATGTGGCCTCTACGGCGGCGGGCAACATACTGCATAACGTCAACTACTACCTCAATGTTCAGGAAGATGACAACACGGTTATCGCAGAGAAGAGCGCCTTCGAATTCGATGCAATCAGCGGCGTTGCGCCCCATGCCAACCTGGTGTCATACCAGGTCTGTGACGATAAAGGCGCCTGCTATCCTGAATTTTCCATCAAGGCGATTGAGCATGCCATCGAGAACGGCGTGCAGGTACTCAACTATTCAGTGGGCGGCTCGGCAAGAGATCCCTGGTCTTCCATCGATGCCGAATCCTTCCTCAATGCTCGCGAGGCCGGTATTCACGTCGCCGTGGCCGCGGGTAACGCAGGCCCAAGCGCCAGCACCATAGGCTCACCGGGCAACGCCCCCTGGGTCACTACGGTCGCGGCCTACACCCACGACTTAGCCTTTAAAACCAAACAGCTAACCGGCATGGTCGGCGGCGACATGACGGGCTATGGCGTCACCCAAGGAATTACAGCACCCGTCGTCTCGGCGGCCAGTGTTGATCCTGACAATGCCATGTGCACCGAGCCCTTCAGCGAAGGGAGCTTTAACGGTGAAATTGTGGTCTGTGAGCGCGGCGAGAACGCCAGGGGTCGCAAGGGGATCAATGTTAAAGTCGGCGGCGCTGGCGGCATGATCTTGATTAATATGTCTGGTGGTGCCGACACGCTCAACCATAACAATCATGTATTACCAGCCATCCACCTGAATGCCGATGACGGTGAGCTTCTCACTCAATGGCTGGCGAGTGGCGAGGGTCATCAGGCAACCATTGAAGCCACACAGACCACCAGAGATCCGAGTCTTGGCGATATCGCAGGGGCATTTACCTCCCGCGGCCCTAACCTGCCCTACACCAACATCTTCTCGCCAGATATCGCCGCCCCAGGCGTCAATATCTAAGCCGCCAATGCCGAAGACAGAGTGTTTAGCGGACAGACAGGCCATATTCCTTTCGCCAGCCTGTCAGGCACTTCCATGGCAACCCCGCATGTGACGGGCGCCTTTGCCTTGCTCAAGGCCGTGCATCCAGATTGGACACCGGCTCAGGCGCAGTCGGCCATCATGAGCACGGCCCATCAAACCACCCATAAGGATGATGACTATGATGGCGTCGCGCAGCGCTCCGACTTCTTCGACCAGGGCGCAGGCAGCCTGCGTATCAACCAGGCGTTAAAGGCCGGTCTACTGCTGGATATCAACAAGCAGGAGTACCTGGATGCCAACCCAGAAATGGGCGGCGACCCGACCCACCTCAACACCAGCTCTATGGTGCAAAACCAGTGTATCTCTAACTGCACCTGGACTCGCACCGTCACCGCAACCCAGGCAAGCAGCTAGAGCACAACGTACGAATACCTCAACCCAGGCTTCACCCTGGAGGTGACTCCGGCGAGTTTCTCACTCAACGCCGGCGAGTCTCAGGTGTTGACCATCAAGGCGACCGCCAACATCAACCTGGTGGACGAGTGGGTGCACGGCTATATCAAGCTTAACAATGCCGACGCCAGCATGAGCGATACCCATCTGCAGGCCACCATAGGCTTCAAGGCCGGACAGGTTGCCGAGGAGGTGAGCGCCGAACTTAATAATGTCGATAACAGCATAGCCATTGAAGATGTGTATACCTCAGGCAGTAAGGCCCTGCAAAGCCGAGGCTTCGGTCTGTTTAAGGCGCAGTCCTTTACCGGCAGCGCCATTGGCTCCTCCAACGATACCGAGCGCAACAGCCCACATTCTAATCCTGAGGTGATCTTCAGCGTGCCGACCGTGGTCAAGCCATACACCAAACGCCTGGTGGTTGAGATCACCGACAGCACCTCGCCCGACATGGATCTCTATGTGGGTATCGACGATGACAACGACGGCATGCCAAATGCCTATGAGATGTTCTACTCACTGCTTTGCATCAGCGGAGAGGTGGACTCCAAGGAGCGCTGTATCATCGACAACCCACCCTCTGGCAACTACTGGATCTTTGCCCACAACTACGAGGGTACGGTAGAAGATGAGGCCGACGAGGTGACGCTGGAGATCACCCATGTTGGCTACAGCAACCAGGCCAGCTTCGACATCGAGGCGCCAACCCAGGTGGCTCAGGACGAACGTTTCGACATTAGCCTGACCGTCAACGGCTATCTGGACGACAGCCAGACGCTGCAGCCCCTGGAGCAAGATGCCACCTACTATGGTCTGCTGGAGCTAGGCACTACGCCGGATCTTAAGCGCAACATAGGCGCAACCCTGATCAAGGTAAAAGGCCTTGCCCCGGTAGAGGTACCGCTTAACACGGCGCCTGTGGTAGCCAACGCCATCGCCGATATTACGACTCAGCTCAGCGCCCAGGGCGGTGTTGTGGTCAACGTCGATCTCAGCGAGGTGTTTAGCGATCCCGAGGGTGATGCACTCACGCTGTCGGCTACGGGTGTTGAAGGCATAACCCTCTCGGGAACCCAGCTTGAGGTGAGCTTCACCACCAGCGGCGAGTACCCAATCATAGTCACTGCCAGCGACGGCGAGTTTGAGACCAACACCCAATTCATGGTCAAAGTGGCTGCGGCGCCTTTGCCACCTGTCGACCCACCGAGTGAGTCGACAGGTGGCGGTGCCCTTGGCCTGTACGCCTTACTGACCTTGCTGCTTCTTGGCAGAGGTCGCAGACAGTACGCATAGTCACAATGACTTGAGCTTTCCATTGGCTAACAGGGACGTTAGCCAATGTTTTTCTCCTCCCTGCCTCGCTCTCCGCTTCACCTCACGATACTCACCTAAAAAATCATGAAAATCACAACTATACTGGTTGCATAACATCGGTGGGCGGGTCGACTCCATCTGCTTTGTCATTTGCGCTATCTTCAATTCTTACACTGGTCAGCTAACAAGGAAGGTTCAATGGAAACAGTTCAATCTCAATTTACAAGTAGCGGATGTCGCCAGTGTGCCAATAACCCATGTCTCGACTTTGATTTCACTATGGCATTCCAGCCAATCGTCGATATCGCCAAGCAAAAGGTATTTGGTTATGAAGCGCTGGTGCGCGGGCCCAATGACGAGGCCGCCTATTCGGTGATCTCAAGGGTGAATGACGACAACCGCTATGCCTTCGATCAATCCTGTCGAGTCAAGGCTATCGCACTGGCGGCCAAGCTAAATCTGCAATCCATATTAAGCATTAACTTCCTGCCCAATGCCATCTACCAACCCGAACGTTGCATTCGTACCAGTCTGGCGGCCGCGAGGGAGTATGGCTTCCCGACGGAGCGGATCATGTTCGAATTTACCGAATCCGAAAAAATAACCGACAGCGGGCACGTCAAACGCGTAGTGGAATACTACCGGGAACTTGGCTTTATGACCGCCATCGACGACTTTGGCGCCGGCTATGCCGGCTTAGGTCTGCTCGCCAACTTCCAGACCGATCTCATCAAGCTGGACATGGAGCTGATCCGCAACATAGATAGAGACGATACCCGGCAGGTCATAGTGACTCACCTGCTCGGCATCTGCCACCAACTCAAGATAAGATGCCTGGCCGAAGGCATAGAGACACCAGGCGAGATGCAATGGCTTAAAAGTGCAGGCGTTGAGCTTATGCAGGGCTATCTGTTTGCTAAGCCGGGCTTCGAATGCCTACCCGAAGTGGCTTTCCCCTAGACCAACAGCCCAACTAATTGACCTTTTCCGTCTGGCAATTAGATTGGCATCAAACGCCCTATGTTGTTAGTGTGACCCTAGATTAGGACGCCCCACACTAAGTTAACGACCTAGATTAAAGACGGAAATCTGTTATGCCACGCTTACTTTGCCTGTTAATCGCCATTATTTCACTCACCACGACACTCACAGTCCTGGGGGCCAACGAGGCCGAGATTGACCCGCCACAGCCCGCCTTGACCCACGCTCAACAACCGATTTTAGACAAGCCCCTGGTGGAGCGTTACATACTCGACGAGCTCAAGGCCCTTAGGATGGAGCAGCAAGATCTCGAGCGCCGCCTGACAATCGAGATCACCGACCGGGAGCTGGCGGTGGCCGACAAGTCCCTCAACTATGCCAACGTCACAGTCACCTACTTCTTCTACATCATCGCAGGTGTAGCCTCGCTGATCGCCTTCATCGGCTGGCAGTCCCTCAGGGAGATCAAGACCAACACCGCCAAGCTCGCCGCCGAACAGTTGCAGTCGATCACCGAGCAATATGAGGAGAAGTTCAAGGTGCTCGAGCAAGATCTCAAGCATAAGAGCCGCATCATCACCAAGAACAATCGCGAGATCGAGATCATCAACGAGATCCACACCCTCTGGCTGCAATCCCAGAGCGCCCAGACCCCGGAGCAGAAGATCGCCGTCTATAACGAGATCCTCACCATACGCCCGGGCGATCTGGAGGCCATGACCTACAAGGCCGACGCGGCCATGGAGATGCGCGAGTTTAACTGGGCCCTCAGCCTGTGTAACCGGGTGCTCGAGGTCGACGGCAGCAACGCCCACGCCCTCTATCAGCGCGCCTGCGCCTTCGCCTGTCTGGGACAGGAAGAGCGCGCCCTGTCTGACCTCGAGCAGGCCATCGAAAACAGCGTCTCCTTCAAGGAGGTCGCCGCCAACGAGGATGACTTCGCCAACCTGAGAAACAACCCAAGGTTTGATCTCTTGATCTCCACCAGCGAGAACTAAATACAGCTAGATATCGGGCACAGCGGCGCACCAACGATAACCTTAAAGGCCTAAAGATGGACCAGAGATGTGCCTTTTCTACATCAGGGCCCATACTTAAATAAGTCATTCATGATACGCCGCCGCGCTCTCTGGTGGCGGCGTGTGAACCGGAGGCCAAGATGTCTCGCATCATCGCCTTTTGTTACGACAGTTTCATGCGCGGGCCCGAGCAGGCCTGCCTCATCGACTGGCGCCGAACCCTGCTCAGCCAAGTCAGCGGCCGCGTACTGGAGATCGGCGCGGGTACCGGTGCCAGCCTGCCCCTCTATCCCAATGTGCCAGGGCTCGAGCTAGTGCTGACCGAACCCGATGTGGACATGAGACGCCGCCTGGAGCGCGCCGTCGCCGAACGGCCCGATAGCAATATCACAGTGCTGGACTGCCCGGCGGAAGCCCTGGCCTGCGAAGATGAGAGTGTCGACTGGGTGTTTGTATCCTTGGTCTGCTGCACCGTGGTGGATCTGCCCGCGACACTGGCTGAGATCTGGCGGGTGCTCAAACCCGGCGGTCACCTGCTATTTCTCGAGCATGTCGCCGCAGAAAAGGGCACCCGCAGGCGACGCTGGCAAGACAGGGTCAACTTCATCTGGCGCCGTATCGCGGGCAACTGCCACCTCAACCGAGAGACGGAGGCGCAGATCCGCCGCGCAGGCTTTCAGATAGAGTCGATCACCCGCGAGAGCATGCGTAAGGCGATGCCCCTGGCCCGGCCCACCATACGTGGCGTGGCGCTCAAACCCAAACAGGCCAACAGTAAGCCCGAAGAGACTCAGATCTCATCGCGATGAATGCGCACCGCGATACGCCGTGAACCGAAATCTTCCCGCCCCTTGGCAAAGCGTCCCGGCAGCGGCGCGCCGCAATAACGACAGGCTCCCTTCTCATCCAGCGCATATTGCCCTAGCTGATACCAGTCGCGCTCGATAAGGCGCTTGTGACAGCTGGCGCAGTAGGTCGCGTCCGAATCTGGGTCATGCACGTTGCCGCAATACACATAATGCAGGCCATGATTGAGGGCGATACGCCGCGCCCGTTGCAATGTACTCAAGGGCGTGACCGGCTTGTCCAGCAGCTTAAAGTAGGGATGAAAGGCGCTAAAATGCAGCGGCACATCCGGGCCTAAGTTTTCCACCAGCCACTGGCACATGGCATTGAGTTCCTGGTCGCTATCGTTCTCGCCGGGGATCAACAAGGTGGTTATCTCAAACCACACCTGGGTCTCATGCTTAAGATAGAGCAGGGTCTCCAGCACAGGTTGCAGCTGACCATGACAGATCTTGTGATAGAAGGACTCGCTAAAGGCCTTAAGGTCGATATTGGCCGCATCCATATATTGGTAAAACTCGGCACGCGGTGCCTCGCAGATATAACCCGCACTCACCGCCACGCTCTTAAGCCCCAGCTCATGGGCTGCCTGGGCGGCGTCTATGGCGTACTCCATAAACACCACGGGATCGTTATAGGTAAAGGCGAGACTCTTGCAACCATGGCGGCGGGCCGTGGCGGCCAGCTCATCAGGCATGGCGCTATCGCACAGGGTGTCCATCTGCCGCGACTTACTCATGTCCCAATTTTGGCAAAACAGGCAGCTCAGGTTACAACCCGCGGTGCCAAAACTCAGCACGCTGGAGCCCGGGTAGAAATGGTTCAGGGGTTTCTTCTCGATCGGGTCGATGCAGAAGCCTGATGAGCGGCCATAACTGGTCAGCACTATCTCGCCTTGATGGTGCATGCGCACGAAACAGGCGCCGCGTTTGCCCTCGCGCAGGGTGCACTTGCGCGGACAGACATCACAGCAGACACGCCCGTCGTCTAAGGCATGCCAATATTGGGTGGGAAAATATCTCGGCGGCGTTTGATTCATGGCGCGATCCCCCTGCCGATGGCCTACACTGAAAGTATAGTTGAGCACCGCTCGGGAGAGAGCCATGAGGTACAGAGAACCCGCGGTTGCCGGGCGTTTTTATCCCGATAACCCTGGTGATTTAATACAGCAGATCGCCAGTTATTTTGACCAGCCGAGCCATAGCACTATCGTCCCCAAGGCCATCATCGCCCCCCATGCCGGTTATTTCTATTCCGGCGCCATTGCCGCAGCCGCCTATCGCCTGCTGGCCAACAAAAAACCAGCCTATAACAAAGTCTTGTTACTAGGGCCGAGTCACTACGTCGGCCTCAGGGGCGCCGCCCTGCCCCGCAGCGACCGCTTTATCACCCCCATGGGTGAGGTCGCCATCGACCGCGAGTTGGTCGAGGCCCTGCTCTATCAAAGGTTAGCCATAGAATCAGATACCGCCCATCAGCAGGAACATGCGCTGGAGGTGCAGCTGCCCCTGCTGCAATACTGCCTATCAGATTTTAGCCTAGTGCCCGTGGTGGTCGGCGACTCTGGCAGCGAGGCGATCAGCAAATTGATTAAGGCCACCCTGAGCTATGCCCCCGATAGGCCCGCGCCCCTGGTCGTCGTCAGCAGCGATCTTAGCCACTACCACTCCTATCCTCTGGCTAATCGCCTCGATCAGGAGACCCGCAGCACAATTCTGGCCCTGGATACCCACCTGACGTCCCAGCAGGCCTGCGGCTGTCATGCCATCAACGGCCTGCTCGACTATGGCAAACAACAGGGCTGGCAGATCCAATGTGTCAGCCACGCAAACTCGGGCGATATCATGGCGCACAATGAACATCGCGCCCCCAGAGACAGCGAAGAGGTCGTCGGCTATGCCAGTTTCGTCCTCTATTGAACTCAGCGCCGGCGATAGAGCCTGCCTGCTCGATCTGATATGGCAGGTGATAGACCAAGGGCTAACCCGAGGGTGCCTGGTGCTACCACAGCCGCCGCAAAGTGAGGCCCTGCTGACGCCAGCGGCCTGTTTCGTCACCCTGCACAAAGCCTGCGAACTCAGAGGCTGCATAGGCCGGGTGGATGCGAGCGATCCCCTGTGGCAATGCGCCTGCGAAAATGCCTATAGCGCCGCCTTTAAGGATCGCCGCTTTGCCACGCTACAAGATGACGAGCGCGACGCCCTCAGCCTAGAGGTCTCCATCCTCTCGCCACTCATCCCCATAGACAATCAGGGCGAAGGCGCCCTGCGATCCACGCTACGCCCCAATGTCGATGGCTTGCTGATGGATGACGACCAACGCCGCGCCCTGTTTCTACCCTCGGTATGGCAGAGCCTTCCCGCCCCCAGGGACTTTGTTGATGCCCTGAAACAGAAAGGCGGCTGGACACAAGATTATTGGCGTGACACCATCACGCTGCACCGGTTTACCACTGAGGTGATTTCGTCATGACCTTCGGCGCTGCTTTGGCCAGAGGTAGCCATTAGCTATATGTGTATTGATTTAGTGGAATTAAAGGTCGCACCTTCATGGCAATCTATCGCCTGGGTGAGGGTTGATTAAGCATTAAACTGGGCTTTCACTAAATACCGATACTGGCTTAAGCACATGACGTTACAGCTAACATTTAGCCGAGTTCTTATTTATTGAATGTGTTTGAAGGTCACACCTTCATGGCAATCTATCGCCTGCCCGGCGGGGGCTGTGCAGATACGCCTGTGACACACTGTACGCCATCCCTGGCCGCTCTACGGTTTCATCCCTGAAACCGAAGGTCACCGGCGTATCTACACTCGATATCCAACGTCTCTTCGATTTGGCTTCATTAGTTGTCGATAGAAGAAACCAAACACGCTTTTAGCACGGCGGTACTGACCTACATGGATGTAGGGAATGCCAAAAAATGTAGGGAACATTTTTCGCCATGCCGCCGAGAGCCAAAAGTGTGCTTACACTAAACGTTTCTTCGATTTAGAGTCGATTGTTGTCGATTGGGAAAAAGCATTTGGCCACATTTGTATTTGCAGGGGATTTGAAGGTCGCACCTTCATGGCAATCTATCGCCTGCCCGGCGGGGGTTGTGCAAGCACTCTTTTGGCACGCCGAGGTTCCGTCCCTGGAGGCTTCACGGCGGCGTCCATGCCGCCGAGAGCCAAAAGCGTGCTTACACCCGTATCTAAACGTCTCTTCGATTTGGCTTCATTGGGTAGCATTGAGACAAGTTATTATTTTTACGCAAAAAAATGTGACATAACATGTTGATTGCCACCAACCGGATAGATTAAAGTATCACCACTTAAGGACAGAGCTAGGGAAGATGCGAATAAGTCCCTGATGTGAGATCATAGCTACATAGTAAATCACAGCCATTACCGCCCATGAGCCAACAGTTAACTTTTGCCGATAGTGAGTTTTCCAGCAAGCGCCGCCAGACCCGTAAAGAGATTTTCTTATCTCGGATGGACAACCTGTTACCATGGACTCAACTGCTGGAAGTGATTGAGCCCTTTTATCCAAAATCGGGCAATGGTCGTCGACCCTATCCACTGGAAACGATGTTC
>NZ_JAKEVJ010000060.1:0-29476 GCF_022398425.1 Shewanella sp. Isolate7
AGTCGACGAGGAAACTGCTGGGACAACAGCCCGATGGAGCGCTTCTTTAGAAGCTTAAAAACAGAATGGATACCGATGACCGGCTATCGGGATATCGGTGAGGCTAAGAGTGAAATTTCGCGATATGTGACGGGGTATTACAGTCAGCTGAGACCACATCAATATAACGGTGGGCTGACACCCAATGAGTCAGAGCGAAGATACTGGCTTGAATACAAAACCGTGGCCAATTTTAGTTGACCACTACAAACACACCAATACCGCCAAATCGAAGAGACGTTTAGATACGGGTGTAAGCCCGCTTTTGGCTCTCGGCGGCATGGCCAAAAATGTTCCCTACATTTTTTGGCATTCCCTACATCCATGTAGGTCAGTACCGCCGTGAAGCGTATAGGGATATATTCAAACAACATCCCTGTTTAACAACCA
The DNA here is from genome assembly GCF_022398425.1 of Shewanella sp. Isolate7. Lineage (NCBI taxonomy): Bacteria > Pseudomonadati > Pseudomonadota > Gammaproteobacteria > Alteromonadales > Shewanellaceae > Shewanella > Shewanella sp. Isolate7. Next base: position 430 of record NZ_JAKEVJ010000060.1, read on the forward strand.
GTTCGGCATCCATGCCTCTCGCTCGTGAGCACGAAGCTTCGCTTCACTCGCCGTGCCTCTCGCTCGTGAGCACGAAGCTTCGCTTCACTCGCCGTGCCAAAAGAGTGCTTGCACATTCCCCCGCGGGCAGGCGATAGATTGCCATCAAGGTACGACCTTCAATTGCCTCTTCAACACCCATTTAGAAGTCATAAACCTCAAATCATAAACCCACAGCCTATTTATATAGGCGACTCACAAATGCATTGGTGGGCTCAGGTAAAAGATCCTGCGGATGATCGCCACCAAAAGTGGCCCATTTGCTTTTGCCTGTGTACGACGCATTGGCGATCTCTTGTTTCGTCTGCGCATCCAAGACGATAAGCTGAATCTCTATGGTGTCAGGTATCCCTGACCATTCTGTGGCCCTGTCTTCCCAGTGAAGAATGATAGGTTTGACGAAGTAACCATACTGATTGGCATCGAGCTGTTTTAAGCATTCGTCCCCGATGCAATTGGTTGCGATAAAGACCTTACTGGTGTATTTGGAAAAGGCGCCTCGCACAGCATTCGCCGTCATGAGGCCTGAATTGTGATACACCTTATCGCCATACCAGCCATTTTCGGGCACGGCAACCAGCACGCTCTTTGCGGGATCTAATTTAGCTGTGGGATTTTGCAGTGCCGAATGTTGATAGGTCGAGCTGCAAGCTGTGAGTAGAAACGCGAAGGTAAGAAGTGTCATCGTCTTTGTCATTGTTAAGCCTCTTAAGGTTAATCCATTAAACGGAAGACAGCCTAGCTGGAATTCATACCGTAAACTATGAACTGAGCCACAAGCCTGGTCATGAAATGAAGCGTTGATCGAGATAAGTAAAGCTCAATGAAAGAAGTGCCATAACCTTGAGAAGGTTGGCCTGTAACCTTAGGGGGCAGAACCTAGGCCTTATTCTATGCAGACCCTAATTAGGGCAATCTCATGCTCGGTTAACTCCCGCATCTCCCCCTCGGGAAGATCACCAAGGGTCAGTGACTCGATGGCGACGCGCTTAAGGTCAATCACGTGATAGCCGAGCGCCTGGCTCATGCGGCGGATCTGGCGGTTGAGTCCCTGGGTGAGGATGATTTCGAAGCTGTCCTGGCTTAGGCGCGTCACCCGGCAGGGCAGGGTGGTGACATCCTTGTAGCGGACCCCCGCAGCCATCTGAACCACAAAATCATCATCGAAGGGCCTGTCTAGCCTGACATGGTAGCGCTTGTGGTGGGAAAAACTGGGGTGCATCAGGCGCTGAGTTAGCTCACCATCGTTGGTGAGTAGCAGCAGTCCCCTCGAGTCCTTATCCAGGCGGCCCACGGGGTAGAGACGTGGCTCCTCCGGCAGCAGGTGCAGCAGGCTGGTTGGATCTTGCGCCAGTAGGCGGCAGTCTGTGCCCACCGCCTTGTTGAGTATCCAGTAGGCCTTGTCGGCAATGGGCGGTAGCGGTTGACCGTCTAGGCAGACGCTAAGTGATGCCTGCTTGCCCGCAGGAGTTTGGATAAGCTCGACCCTATCAGTGTGATTGGCCAATCGCTCACCCAGGCTGACTCGTCCGTCGCGGATCAGTCTCGACGCGGCGCGCCGAGAGCAGAGGCCGGTTAAGGCGAGGTACTGGGCGAGGCGCATTGGTGCGCCTAGCCTTGGGCCGAGACTTGGCTGATCAGGTTATCCTGATAGCTGTGTTTGGCTAATTTCTTGATGGTGAGTGCCAGGGTGACGCACCAGATCATCACCAGATTGGTCTGGGCCCACATGGCCACGGCGACGGCGCAAATAGAGCCATCTTTGTGGCTGCAGGGGGCGAAGTCGAGGGTGCTCCAATCCACCATGAGGGCCAGGCTGCTGGCGGCCATCAGACCGAGGCCGCTGACGATAAACAGCGGCGTCGAGCAGAGGCCCTTATGATTAACCCTGGCCGAGAGGGTCAGGAAGTAGAGGACTATGGTGGCGATCAGGAAGATGGTGGAAAACAGCCTGTGCTCTTTGAGGTAGTTGATGGGGTAAATGCCGATGAGGATGATGGTTATTCCCACCACAAAACCTGCGAAGGCGATATAGTTGCCGAAGTGTCCCAGCTTGAGTTGTAACAGGCCATACATAGCCAGCAGTATGCAGGAACCGGCCAGGATAAGCCCCATGTTGAAGATATAGGCCAGGGGGGAGTCGACATAGTTGCCCAGCAGATCGGGCCTATGGTTTAACGCCTCCAGTCCCATCACCTGGAATTTAGCGAACAGAGAGATAGAGATGCCCAGTGCAGAGATGAGCGCCCCGGCTTGAATGGTGAAGACCACCATGCGTTGCAGGTCATAGTTTATGGGTTGGTGTAGGGCCATAGCGATGCCATTTTTTGTTATTTTTTGAATATAAAAAAGGAGCCCATCTTGTGGTACTCCTTTCGTTTCGACGCCTGGTTTATTTCAGTAAATGCTTAACCTACTTCACTGCGTCGCAATTATATCCCTATGCTATTAGTTTAAGTGAAAACCCCCATATAGTGGAACTGCTATGGTGAGGAATGTCACAAATTGATCCGTGCACCCAGGGATAGGGCGCACGAATTTGAGTTTAGTGGCGCTTGCGTAGTACCACTATGGCGATGGCCACGATGGCGAGAATCATACAGTACCAGGCGTGGGTAACCGCCTGTAGTGGGCTGATGCTGAAGGTAGAGGCGATAAGCAGTGCCTGAGCACCGTATGGGATCAGCCCCTGGATGATGCAGGAGAAGATATCCATGATACTGGCGGCGCGCTTAGGCGTGACTTCATGCTTCTCGGCCAGATCTTTGGCGATGTCGCCGGTCACCACGATAGAGACGGTATTGTTGGCCACACAGGTGTTGGTCAGGGCCACTATGCCCGCCATGCCCAGCTCAGAGGCGCGGGTCGAGGCCTCGCCCTTGGCGCTGGAGAAGCGAACGATAAGCTTCTCTATCTGCTTGCTGACAAATGCCAGTCCACCCTGTTGCTGCATCAGGGCCGCCAGGCCGCCGACCAGCATGGAGAGGATGAAGATCTCCTGCATGTTGCTAAAACCTGTGTAGATATCCTGACCAAACTGGATCAGGCCATAGTCGAGGGTCGCAAAGCCTGTGATGCCAGCCAGCAAGATCCCCACGGTCAGCACGACGAACACGTTCAGCCCGGCGACCGCCAGCACTAAGATGGTGAGGTAGGGGATGACCTTGAGCAAATCGATCTGCTGAGGCGCCACCTCGGCCTGTCCCTGTCCTGCCAGGGTGAACACCACCAGAGTGATCAGCGAGGCGGGAATGGCGAAGATCAGGTTTTCTCTAAACTTGTCTTTCATCTCACAGCCCTGGGTGCGGGTCGCGGCTATGGTGGTGTCTGAGATGATCGACAGGTTGTCACCAAACAGGGCGCCGGATATCACCGCGCCGGCCATCAGCGCCAGCTCGATCTGCGCCTCTTCGGCAACGCCTAACGCTATCGGGGCTACCGCGGCTATGGTGCCCATAGAGGTGCCCATGGCGGTGGCGATAAAGGCGGCGATCACGAAGAAACCTGGTAGCAAGAGGTTAGAGGGCACTAACGACAGCCCTAGTGCCACTGTGGCATCCACACCGCCTGTCGCCTTGGCGACCGAGGCAAAGGCACCGGCCAGCAGGTAGATGAGACACATGGCGATGATGTTGGAATGGCCGATACCGCCGATGAAGGTCTCGATGCTTTGGTTTAGCTTCTCTTTCGAGATCACTATCGCCAGTATGATGGCGGGTAAGATGGCGACCACGCTGGGCAGTTGATAGAAGGCAAAGTCGACGCCCTGACTCTGAAAGTAGACGCCGGCGCCGATAAATAGGGCCAGAAACAGGAATAATGGCAGTAGGGCGATAAATGAAGCCTTGGGGGCCGTGGTTTGTGTTGGTGTTGTCAAAACGCTCTCTCTTCTCACTAAACATCTCTATGGAGACGTGTCATTAAAACTGGATGCTCTTCCCTTGCCCTCCTAGCTGGAACATCTCGCCTATGGCGAAATGGCACATCTCAATAGGTGAGAGGATATGAGATCGAAAGACGTCTGTCAATTTAGACGTCTAGATGCCTTTACTGCTAAATGTTTGGTTGCTGTTAAATCCTCTGACAGGCTTGTTAACATATTGAGGTAACAAGTTGTTAACTTGCCTAGCTTAGTGCCAGAGATCAAATTTTTTTATCCAGTTAAAACGGCTACTTAGACAGGGCCTGTAGGCCTTTCTTGTTTGTTCTTGCTGCAGTTTGTAGGCCATGTATATAAGGCAAATCCACAGCCCCGTCCTCTTCTACAGATACAGGTGATAACGCCGTAGAAGTGGCCCATAAGGGCTGCCCTAAGGGGGAATCAAAAGGCGCCTTGCTCTTTATGAAAGGCTTTCTGCTTTCACCGCAGGTGGCAGCGAGGCTGTTAGAAATCCTTACAGAGGATTTCTTTGTTCGCAATTTACATAGCACGACTAAGCTTCCTTTGCTCACGCCTTGTTTATTTGCTTACGCCTTGAGCAAAACGCTTTGAGATTGACCAAGAAATAAACCTCAAAGGTAAACAGGTCCTTGGCATCATGTTAGGCTTGCGCCTCATATGGCTTAGGTTAAAACGGATTGGAAATCGAAAAAATGATGTTAGTCGAGGTGGATAAGGCGCGTTATCGCCAGCATTTGAATCGGGTGATCGCGGTATTTATCGCCTGCCTGGCCCTGTCATCCCTATTGTGTGGCCAGTTGTTGATTGCCTTCTTTGGCAATCAGGCGGTGAGTAGCGGTGAGTCGACCGGCAACCTGCACCTGAACTTTCTCGGCGTGCTGCTGGGGTTCGCCATCTGCGTCTGGGGGCTCTACCAGCAGAGGCACAGAGACTACTTTCGTGAGATCTATTACGTGTCTCGCCTCAAGGCGCTGCAAAACCGCATCTATCGCAAGCTAAAGGAGATCAGGCTGGCGGGGTCGCAAGGCGATATCGACGCCCTCACCATATTGGTGTTCTATTTCAGCAGCCAGAAGCTGGTCTATCTGCTGGATGACAATACCCTGACCCTGAGTCAGGTCGACAGGGAAATAGAAGCCACTAAGACGCGCATCGCTGCACTTGGACTCAATATTGGGCCCCAGGATTTTGACGCCTCGCTGCTGGAGAAGTTTTAGGCTAGATTTCACTGCCAAATACCTCATTGAAGGCCTGGGTGAGCAGCTCCACCTTGGCGCTCTCTCGCGCCGATTGCTTGACCACCATGGAGAGGTTGAACTGGTAGCAGGCCTCGTCGCCATGAATGATCTTGATCTGCTGCTGTTTCAGCTCTTCCTGTATGTAGCTCAGGGGCAGGTATCCTATGTAGCAACCAGATAGGATTAAGGTTTTACGAGTATCAAACTGATATGCCTTGGCCGACAGGTTGAGGCGTTTTAGTTGCTCTCGGCCCTCGGGATCGATATCGACACCAGGGTGGACAGAGGGGGTCTTGGCCAGCATCTCGGCGCTGATCTCTTCGTCGCTCAGGTTGAAGTAGGGATGTTTGGTGCTACAACACAGGTAGATGGGCTCGCTGAAGATGGTCTGATAGTTGAGTCCCTGGATCTGCTGATAACTGGGCAACAGGCCGACGTGGGCCTTGTCCTGTAGCAGTGACTTCTCTATCTGGTGCAGCGCCTCACCGTCTAGGATGAGGTGTAGCTGGGGCTGGCGTTGGTGTATGTAGGCGATCACCTGGGCCAGCTTCTGCTGCATGCCATGATCCAGCTGATCGGCACAGAGGATCACCAGCTCGCCGATCAGCTCCTCACCCAAGTTGTTCACAAACATCGAAAAATCATTGAGAGAATCGAACAATTCGATACAGGCGTGATACACGGCCTGACCCGCCTCGGTAAGCGCAAAGCCGCCTCGCCCCCGGCTGCAGAGCTTAAGCTTCATGCGGCTCTCCAGGTTAGACATATGCACGCTGATGGTGGAGCGGGTGACCCCAAGTTCGTTCTCTGCCGCGGCGAAGCCTCCGTTCTCCACCACGGTGCGAAAGATGCGTAGCAAGCGCAGATCGTATTCGGTGATCGCCTTGGGGATGATGGACTGTTTGCTCATTAGTTTTATATTCTTCAAACTTTATGTTGAATATTTGGTATTTAACCTGAGTTGGTTTTGCTATTCAATAGAGAAATTAGCGCGCTTAGGCTTTCCCCTTCCGATTCGGACTATTCATACAGGAAATTGTTATGCAGGGAATTAGAGACACTCAGTTAATCAAACTTTCCTCTTACATCAATGGCAAATGGACGGCGGGCGATAACCGCTTCGACGTGGTCAATCCCGCCAGCCAAGAGGTGATCGCCCAGGTGGTCGACGCCAGTATCGAGGATACTCAGGCGGCTATCCTGGCCGCCAAGCAGGCCCTGCCCGAATGGTCTAAGCGTTCGGCCAACGAGCGTGCCGCCTTGATGCGCAAGTGGTTCAATCTCATGATGGAGCATCAGGAAGATCTGGGGCGCTTGCTGACACTGGAGCAGGGCAAGCCACTGGCTGAGGCTAAGGGAGAGATCGCCTACGGCGCCGCCTTCATCGACTGGTTTGCCGAGGAGGGCAAACGTGTCTATGGCGATACCATTCCGGCGCCGGCCAACGACAAGCGCATCTTAGTGATTAAGCAGCCGGTGGGCGTGGTGGCCTCAATCACCCCCTGGAACTTTCCCAACGCCATGATCGCTCGTAAGGCGGCAGCTGCCCTGGCGGCCGGTTGTACCTTCGTGGCGCGCCCATCGCCATTAACGCCGCTGTCGGCCTTGGCGATGGCCGAGCTGGCCGAGCGTGCTGGCATCCCTGCCGGGGTGTTCAACATAGTGGTGGGCGAAGATGCCGTGGGCATGGGCAAGGTGCTGACCCAGCATCCGGATGTGGCCAAGTTTACTTTCACCGGCTCTACCGCCGTGGGTAAAATACTGCTGGCCCAGTGCGCCACCAGTGTGAAGAAGGTCTCCATGGAGCTAGGGGGCAATGCGCCCTTCATCGTGTTTGACGATGCCGATATCGATGCTGCGGTGCAGGGTGCGCTCATCTCCAAGTATCGCAATGCCGGGCAAACCTGTGTCTGCACCAACCGTATCTTCGTGCAGAAGGGGATCGAGCAGGCCTTTACCGAGAAATTTACCGCCGCCGTGGCCAATCTCAAGGTGGGTGATGGCTTGGGCGATGGCGTCACCGTCGGCCCCATGATCTCTAAAGATGCGGTGCAAAACGTGCTCAAGCTGGTGGATGACACTCTGGCAAGCGGCGCAAGCCTGGTGACCGGCGGTCAGTCGAGTGAGCTGGGTGAGAGCTTCCTGGCGCCGGTGATCGTCACCAATGTGACCAACGAGATGCCGCTGGCACGCAACGAGATCTTCGGCCCCGTAACGCCCATCATCGGCTTCGACAGCGAAGAGGAGGTGCTCGCCATGGCCAACGATACCGAGTATGGCCTGGCTGCCTATTTCTACGCCCGGGAAATTGGCCGCATCTTCCGCGTTGCCGAGGGGTTGGAGTACGGCATGGTCGGGGTCAACGAGGGGATCATCTCCAATGCCGCCGCGCCCTTTGGCGGGGTGAAGCAGTCGGGCAACGGCCGCGAAGGCTCTAAGTATGGCCTGGACGATTACCTGGAAATTAAATACCTGTGCCTCGGTGGCTTAGATAAATAGTGGCTTAGATAAATAGTGGCTTGGATAAGTAGACGTAAGGACTGAGAAGATGAATAACGCAGAATTACAGGCGCGTAAGGTACAGGTGATCGCCAGGGGGCAGGGCAACGCCTATCCCGTGTATGTGGAGCGGGCCGCTAACGCCGAGCTATGGGACGTCGAGGGCAAGCGCTATATCGACTTCGGTACAGGTATCGCCGTGTGTAACACGGGCCATAGTCATCCTAAGGTGGTGGCGGCGGTCAAGGCGCAGCTGGATAACTTCAGCCACACCTGTGTGATGGTCAATCCCTATGAGTCGGCGGTGGCACTGGCGGAGAAGCTCAATCAGATCGCCCCAGGTGACAGCGACAAGAAGACAATTTTTGTCACTACGGGCGCCGAGGCGGTGGAGAACTGCGTCAAGATCGCCAGGGCCCATACCGGGCGTCGCGGCGTCATCGCCTTCAACGGTGGCTTCCATGGCCGCACCAACCTGACCATGGCGCTGACGGGCAAGATCACCCCCTACAAGCATCAGTTTGGTCCCTTCGCCGGGGATATCTTCCACGCGCCTTATCCGGTGGCGCTGCACGGCGTGAGCGTTAAAGACTCTCTCAAGGCGATAGAGCACCTGTTTAAGGTGGATATCGCCCCTTGTGATGTGGCGGCCATCGTTGTCGAGCCTGTGCAGGGTGAGGGCGGATTCTACGCCGCACCGCCAGAGTTTCTTCAGGCGCTGCGAACCCTATGTGACAAGCATGGCATAGTGCTGGTGATGGACGAGATCCAGACCGGCTTTGGCCGTACCGGCAAGATGTTTAGCTGCGAGCACGCGGGCGTCGAGCCGGATCTCATGACCATGGCCAAGGGGATCGCCGGTGGCTTCCCCCTCGCAGCCGTGGTGGGTAAGAGTGAGATCATGGACGCGCCGCTGCCGGGTGGCCTGGGCGGCACTTATGGTGGCTCGCCGGTGGGCTGCGTCGCGGCGCTGGCGGTACTCGAGGTGATGCAAGAGGAGCAGCTGGTAGATCGCGCCGTGAAGATAGGCGAGACCTTTAATCAGGCGCTCTCGGCGCTCAAGGAGCAATATCCTCTGCACATAGCTGAGGTGCGTAATCAAGGCGCGATGATCGCCATGGAGCTGGTGATTGACGGCGATAGCGAGCAGCCCAATACGGCGCTGACCCAGGCGCTTATCGCCAACGCCGCCGAACATGGTTTGGTGCTGCTGGCCTGCGGTTTCTATGGTAACGTGATCCGTTTCCTGCCGGCCCTGACCATCGGCGATGAGATCATGGCCGAGGGGCTGGCCAAGTTTAAGGCACTGTTCGAGAGCCTGGTGGACTAAGTCGCCCTTATTTTAAATAAATAGCCAAAGCCTGGGACCCTCTCCCGGGCTTTTTTGTATCTGTATGTTGAAAATCGCCACAAGACCTTGAATAAGCAAGTCGAAGCGCGTAAAACTGCCTGTCATTAGAGGTATTTCTTGGTTTCAGGCGAGGGAGTTTAGGTTTTTGGATCACTTTATTTGGAATATGGACCCTGTGTTGGTCTCCTTCATGGGGCTGACGATTCATTGGTATGGCGTGCTGTTTGCCACGGCGATCGCTGCGGGCTTTCAGGTGATGAAGCGTATCTATGTGCGTGAAGGGCTGGATGTCGAGTCTCTAGATAACCTATTGATCTATTGTGTAATAGGCATAGTGGTAGGTGCCAGGTTAGCCCATGTGCTGTTTTATGATCCCAGTTACTACTTCTCTCATCCGGCCAAGATATTGGCTATCTGGGAGGGGGGGCTTGCCAGCCATGGCGGCGGCCTGGGGGCGATTCTGGCGCTCTACTATTATCATCGTAAGATGAAGCTGCCTTTCCTGTTTCTATTGGATCGACTGGCGATCGCCACGGCGATCTTCGGCTTCTTCGTGCGTATGGCTAACTTCGTCAACTCGGAGATCCTCGGAGTGCCGAGCGACAAGCCCTGGGCCATCGTCTTTGAGCGGGTAGATAGTTTGCCGCGTCATCCGGCCCAGCTCTATGAGGCCCTGGCCTATCTGACAATTTTCATCGCCCTTTGGGCTATCTACAAGACCACAGAGATGAAGCAGAAGCAGGGCGCGCTGTTCGGCCTCTTCCTGGTGTGGGTGTTCAGTGCCCGTTTTGCCATCGAGTTCGTCAAGGTGAAGCAGGCTGCCTATGCTCAGGACTGGACCATGAGCGCCGGGCAGATGCTGAGTATTCCCTTCCTGCTGGTCGGCGTCTTCCTCTTGGTGAGACCCTATCTGACAGCTAAGGCGAAGTAGCCTGTTTTAAAGCCCGACTCAGGTCGGGCTTTTTTTCAATTAAAAACCGTTAATCAACCGCTTAACCCATCTCGAAAGTCAGTTTCCTCTGCTAAAATAGTTCGGCTAATCGCTCTGTGCCCGCCTATTTTGTCTACCAGAAGGAGACCTATGTCCTATCAGATCATCTTGCTTGGGATCGCCGCGCTTATTGCCGTTGGGATCTTGCTGCATCATCCCTCGAAGACCTTGGGCTTGCCCAGTCTGTTGATCTTTATGGGGGTAGGTCTGAGCCTGGGCAATGGCGAGTTTAATTTTGTCTACGATAATCTCACCCTGACCTCAACGGTCGGGGCGGTCGCCCTGAATATGATCGTCTTTGTCGGCGGCATCAATACCAAGACAAAGAGCATCAGGCTGGCCTACAGGGAGGGCGGGGTGCTGGCGACCCTGGGGGTGATGCTGACCACCTTGATCCTGGGGGCGCTACTCTATCCGCTCACCGACTGGAGTCTGATAATCTGTTTACTGTTTGCCGCCGTGGTCTCCTCCACAGATGCGGCGGCCGTGTTTTCGATACTGGAATCTAAGAAGCTCAAGCTCAAGGAGCGTACGGATACCGTGCTGGAGTTCGAGTCGGCCACCAATGACCCGGTCGCCCTGGTGATGGTGATGATACTCACTGGCATCGCCTTGGCTCCGGCTGCGCCCGTGTCACCCTGGGCGATAGCTCAGATGCTGGGGCTGCAGATCGCCTTAGGGGTAGGCGTCGCCTTCGTGGTGGCCAAGCTGGCGGTGTGGGCGCTAAACAGCATACACCTGGAGGAGTATGGCCTTATCCCTGTGTTTGTGCTCGCCAGTTTCGTGCTGGCAGCCTACGGCAGCGAGCTGGCCGGCGGCAATATTCTCATCGCCTCCTATGTGGCTGGCGTGGTGATAGGCAATGGCATGCACAGGGGCGTGGAGGTGACGCGACATTTCTTTAATAGCCTCTCCTGGCTGGCGCAGTCGCTGATGTTCATCATTTTGGGGTTACAGATCTTTCCGCAGACGCTGTTTTCCGTGTTCACACTGTCGCTGCTCCCGGCGGCATTGTTGATGCTGGTGGCCCGGCCTTTGGCGGTGCAGATCTGCTATCTACCGTTTCGTCAGGCGAGCTGGAAGAAGCGGCTGTTTATCTCCTCCATCGGCCTCAAGGGGGCGACCCCTATCGTCTTCTCACTGATCCCGGCGGCGGCCGGTGTCGAGGGGGCGGTGGAGATGGTGCATCTGGTGTTCTTTATCGTGCTCTTCTCCATCCTGTTACAGGGAGCGGCCATAGAGCCGCTGGCCAAGCGGCTTAAGTTCAACCGCGACAGCTAGTTGTTTAAATGAGTTGCTTAAGTTAGTTGCCTAGGCTAGTTGTTTAAGTTAGTTGCAGAGATTAGTTGCTTAGTCTCCAGTGCTCCAGGGCGCCATCGGAGCTAAGGGTGATGAGTCGCTGGCCGTCGCTCACCATATCCAGCACTGTGGTGCCCATAGAGAAGGGAGTGAGCCGCCAGTGTGCCAGCTCCTTGCCTGTGGCCACCTGCCAGCGAGAGATCCCCTGTTTCGAGGTGGCGGTGATCAACTCATCGCCCCGATGAATGAAGAGGGCGCGGCGAAAATAGCGGTAGCGCTCGAAATAGTTCAGTTGACTCAGTGCCTCGCCAGTGTCGAATGCCTGCAGTTGGTGGTTATCCAGGTTGTCGGCGAAGAAGATGCGCCTTTCTGCCTCATCGAAGGCCAGGCTGGTGATCCGCTGAGGCAGAGAGAACTGCTTGATGATCTTTCCGCTGGCACTTTCCCACCAGAGTACCTTGCCATCGTGGCCTGCTGACAGGAGGCGATCGTCCGTGGTGCCAAATTTCAGGAAGGACACCTCGGTGTCGTGTTGTTTAAACAGAGAAAAATGCTGCGCCGTGAGATCCACCAGGATCACGCTGCCTTCGTTCATGCCGATGGCGATACGTATTCCCGTCTGATTGAGTGCCAGGGTCGAGATGCTGGCATAGTCGTTAAAGCCGTTGACCTGCCAGGTCAGTTGGATATTGCCCTGGGTAAGGTCGATGAGGCTTATCTGACGCTTGCCGGCATAGGCCAGAAAACGCTTATTGCCCGACAGGGCCAGTTGATAACCCGGATGCTCGAAGGCGGTCGCCGGCCAGTGAAAACGCTGCTTGCCTTCGGGGAGTGTCCAGACGCCGAGATCCCGGCCGCGACTCAGGGTGACGGCGAGGCTGGCATCGTTTGCGAGCAGGCCGTCCACCAGGCTATCCTCCACCAGGCGCTTGAGGCTCAGTGGCTGCTGGCTTGGCTGGTTTTCCGAGCAGGCGCTCAGGCCTAGGCCGAGAGGGAGGCAGAGGCTTGAGAGGATAACTAACCTTTGAAGCCAAGGCCTGAATAAGTGTTTAAACAAGGGCTTAAACAAGTGCTTTAACAAGAGCCTAAATGAAATGTGCATGCTCTGCAGAATTATCGGTATTTCCCTGAGCATAACACAAGCCAAGCCCGCTAGCGTCTGCCGGCGGGCCTGAGCGGATCCGGTCTTGCCGGAGCATTACTTGAGGCGGTAAATCACCTCGACGCGATCGCTGATGCTGGTCTGCGCCTCCTGGTAACTCTCGGCAATATCACCACGGGCGGCGGCACTCATCTTATACACCATGGGGCGCACCGGGCCCTGTGCCTGGTAGCGGATCTCCCACACGCCATCCAGGCGCTCGCCGAAGCCTTCCGCCAGTGCCGCGGCCTTCTGCGTGGCATCCTTGATCGCCATCAGTCTGGCCTGCTCTATCATCTCCTGCTCTTTGCTGGACTTGAAGTTGATCTGATGGATGCGGTTGATCCCTTGCTGTAGGGCGCTATCGAGCAGATCGTTCAGCTTATCCAGTGCCCTCAGGGTGACCACCACCTGGCGACTGGCACGGTAGCCGATCTCCTTGTTGGTGCGCGTCTCCGGGTCATATAGATACTCGGGCTGCAGATTCAGGTTGGCACTGTGAATATCTTCGCGGGCGATACCTGACTTTGCCAGCCTAGCCAGGAAGTCGCTGACCGCCTTGTCAGAACCCGCCTTGGCCTTAGCCGGGTTATCGGCCTTGGTGACCACCTCGACGGTAAGCTCGGCCATGTCGGCCTTAACCACTAGCTCGCTGGTGCCAACGGTTTCGATATGGGGGAATTTGAGTTCTGCGGCCGCAGCGCCCGGCAGGGCCAGCAGGCTGCCGGTGAAAACCAGTGAACCGAATAGGGTGGCAATCAGGGTCTTTTTCATCGAATACTCCAAACGCTCTATAAAGTTAGCGGATATGAATCAGTTGTTTGAGCATATAGACGGAGCGGATCTGAAAAGGGGTTAAATAAATTGAAAATTTTTTCTCGGGGCGATTTGGCGCTTTGCCTAAAAGAAAAAACCTGGTGATAGAGCGTCCTGCCTATCACCAGGTGAAAGCGCCTTTGGGGGTGCGCTTGGGAAGTTGCAAATAAGTCCTCGTGGGACTCTGGCTTACACAGCAATTGGCAATCAAGGCGTCTGACTGAAGGCATGCCGGGGCCTGTCAAAGTCAGATAACGCAGAGAGCCGGTTGCTGTGAAAGCCCTGAAAGGCGTGCCTTACAGGCCTGTCTGCTGTGTTGTGCTTCTTGCAAAGGACTAGGCCATTTGCTGCGAACCACGCCTTGCATCCAGGTCTGTAAGCCGACGCAGAGCACACATGGGACTCGTTTGCATCTTCCCTAGAGGTGCCACCTGTAAAACACCTCTTTTAAATGGCTTTGGGATTCAGGCCCGTCGTCGGTCTCTGGCCCTCGACTTAGGCTATTATGTTTGCTGCCCTCTAACCTGAGATCCCATGCTTCCTGCAGACCACTTATTCCGTTGTTTTCTTATATTATTGTTTTCTTATTCTACTGTTATCTTGTTCTGTCGCCGTCTCATCCCTGGATGAGTTTGAGCTCACGCATGAGTTGATTGAGTTGTAGGGTGAGGCGGTCTATTTCCGCCCTTAGCACACCCACGCGTCCACCTTGCTGCTCGCTCTGCCTGACTAGTTGGTAGACCGTCTTGGTGGAGACACCAAACTGTTTGGCGACCTCTGACAACAGGCAGTTATTGCTTTTGACTTCGGTGACGATCCGCTCTGCCATCTTAGGCGTGATACTCTTAGGGAAGGTGCGAACAAGTCGTCGCACAGCTCTGGCTTTGATAGCAGCGACAGTTCAAGGCATTCAACTGAGGGCATGCCGAGGCCTGCTGAAGTTGAATAACGCCGAAATGGTGTTGCTATCAAAGCCCCGCAGGGCGAGGCTTACTGCGGTATTTGCTGCGTTACAGTTCTTGCGAAGGACTAGGGCCATTCGCTGCAAACTGTGCCTAGCATCTATCCACTTTAAGTACACGCAGAGCAAGCACGGGACTTATTCGCACCTTCCTTAGATACTGTACTCATCTGTGACTCCTTATGGATGAATCCGCGTGTTTGCCTATTCGACGTCCCACTGGCTGATGCCGAGGTGAAGGATAAACTGCCAATCTTCGAAGCGGCTGACCGCCAATAACCAAGGTTTCATCTTCTACTCCTTATGGGCTTAAATCAGTCTCTGGTAAGCCCGCCTCAGTAACTACCTATAAAGTAGTATATAAGTTCTGTGCCAAGTTTATAAAAATACCTAATTTATTGATTTTTAACTGCATATACTATTTTTGCTTGGGGCAGTTGAGTGTGACCAGGCGCACAGCGCTCACCAACTTGGTGCTCTCGTGACTTGCATTGGTGCAAGTCTGCCGTTGGCCACAAGGTCGTCCCTTGCTGGGCGGACTACACTGATTAAGAGCTGGGCGTATGTTAATAAAAAGCAAATAAAATGACTAAATAGTCACTTTTACCGCATAAGTATTGGCTGTGTGAGATGGGCTGCCTATAGTCGTTGCCAATTCGGTGACTATTCTGAGCAAGCGAGTAAATAATGAACAAATCTATCATGTTAGCCTGTTTTTTCAGCCCTGTTAGTGCTGAGTGGCTGTGGTAAAGAGCAAGATTATCTGGTGGTAGGCACCAATGCGGCTTTCCCGCCCTTCGAATATGTGGGCGGCGTCAGTGGTGATCAGGTGATGGGGTTCGATATCGATCTGGCGCGTCAGATCGCCGAGGATGCGGGCAAGACCCTCAAGGTGGAGAACATGAAGTTCGACTCGCTGATCGTGGCCCTGAACGCGGGCAAGATAGATATGATCGCCTCTGGCATGACCATCACCCCTGAGCGTCAGGCCAGCGTGAACTTCTCTGAGCCTTACTATGAGGCGACCCAGGTGGTCTTGGTCAACAAGCAGGATGACAGCATTCACAGCCTCGCGGATCTCAGCGGTAAACACTTCGCGTTGCAGCTGGGCTCCACCGCCGACATGATGGCCAAGAAATATACTCAGTCTGTGACCGCCTTCAATACCGGCTTTGAGGCGATCATGGAGCTGAAGAACGCTAGGGTGGATCTGGTACTGTTCGATAGCGAACCGGCCGCCAACTACCTGGCGAAGAACCCTGATCTAAAGCTCATTACCCTGGACTTTCCCCCCGAGTTTTACGGTTTCGCCGTGGCCAAGAGTCAGCCCCAATTACTGGCCAGCATCAATCAGACGCTGGCAACCATGAAGCAAAACGGTCAATACGACGCTCTGCTTGCCAAGCATATGAAGTAGGCCGCCATGTTAGGGAAGGTGCGAACAAGTCGTCGCACAGCTCTGGCTTTGATAGCAGCGACAGTTCAAGGCATTCAACTGAGGGCATGCCGAGGCCTGCTGAAGTTGAATAACGCCGAAATGGTGTTGCTATCAAAGCCCCGCAGGGCGAGGCTTACAGCGGTATTTGCTGCGTTACAGTTCTTGCGAAGGACTAGGGCCATTCGCTGCAAACTGTGCCTTGCATCTATCCACTTTAAGCACACGCAGAGCAAGCACCCTGATCGTCACCCTGTTTGCCATGATCTTGGGGGCCATACTGGGTGTGGCCACCACACTGATGAAGATGTCCAGTCGCTGGTATCTGCGCTGGCCCGCCAACCTCTACGTGGGGGTTATCCGCGGCACGCCCGTGGTGGTGCAGCTGGTGATCCTCTACTTTATCGTGCTGGCCACCTGGGATGTAGACAAGGTGAGCGCCGCCATTATCGCCTTCGGCCTCAACAGCGGCGCCTATATCTCGGAGATCATCCGCGCCGGCATACAGGCGGTGGATAAGGGACAGACGGAGGCGGCCCGCTCCTTGGGGCTGTCTCAGGCGGTCACCATGAAGGAGGTGATTCTGCCCCAGGCAATTAAGAACATTCTACCCGCCCTAGGCAACGAGTTTATCGTGCTACTGAAAGAGACGGCGGTGATCGGCTTCATCGGCGGCGTGGATCTGATGCGCTCGGGCGAGATCATCCGTAGCCGCACCTTCGAAGACAGTGTGCCCCTGTTTACCTGTGCACTCATCTACCTGGCGTTGACCTACAGTTTTACCTTTATGTTGTCGAAGTTTGAGAAGAGGCTTAAGCAAAGTGATTAAGATCAGCAATCTGCATAAATATTTCGGCGACAACCAGGTGCTCAAGGGGATCGACGAGTCGATCGCAAGAGGCGAGGTGGTCAGCGTCATAGGTCCCAGCGGCAGCGGTAAGAGCACCTTTCTGCGCTGTATCAACCTGCTGGAACAGCCCACCCAGGGGGAGATAGTGATCGACGGTCAGTCGATCACCGCGCCGGGTGCCTGTATCGACAAGCTGCGGCAGAAGGTGGGCATGGTATTTCAAAACTTCAACCTGTTCCCCCATAAGACGGTGCAGCAAAACATCACCCTGGCGCCGGTAAAGCTGGGGCTGATGAGCCAGACCGAGGCCGACAGTGAGGCGTTGAGGCTACTCGAGCAGGTGGGGCTGAGCGATAAGGCGAACGCCTATCCCGCCAGCCTGTCAGGCGGTCAGAAACAGCGGGTGGCCATCGCCCGCGCCCTGGCGATGAAGCCCGAGCTGATGCTGTTCGACGAGCCGACTTCGGCGCTGGATCCCGAGATGGTGGGCGACGTGCTGGATGTGATGAAGCAGCTGGCCCAGGCGGGGATGACCATGGTGATCGTCACCCACGAGATGGGGTTTGCCAAGGATGTCTCCGACAGGGTGATCTTCATGGATGGTGGCTATGTGGTGGAGAGCAATGTGCCCGAGCAGCTGTTCGGTCAGCCCCAAGAGCCTCGCACCCAGGCGTTTCTGAGTAAGGTACTCAGATAAGCCTGAGGGGATGTTACTGCCCGGCAGCTTCCTCGGCGTGCCAGAATTGGTAGTCGTGCTTGCCCTTGGCCTTGACGCGATACATGGCGGCATCGGCAAATTCGCAGGCGCTGGCAAAGTCATCGCTCGAGGTGAAGCAGTAGATGCCGATACTGAGGCCGAGTTTAACCTCCGTGCCCTCTAAGATGATTGGCTGGCGATAGACATCAAGCAGAGACTGGGCCCGCGCCTGCAGCAGCGTCTGGTCCTGGCTGGGGTGCAGGATCAAAAACTCATCGCCGCCCAGGCGGGCGATTTCGGCCTGCGTGCCAATCACGCCTCTGAGGGTCTCGGCCACATGGATCAGCAGGTGGTCGCCAAACTTGTGGCCCAGCTTATCGTTGAGCTCCTTAAAGCCATCGAGATCGATGAAGAAGACGCTCCCGGCGTCGTGCCGGTATTGCTCCTCGAAGGCCTGGGTGATCGCTTTGCGGTTGCTCAGGTTGGTGAGGGGGTCGCAGTGTGCCAGCTCGGATAGCTCCTGCTCGTAACGCTTCTCTTGGGTGATATCCATATGCGTGCCCATCATCCTAAGTGGCGTGCCGTCACCCATGCGCTCGACGATACGGCCGCGATCCGACACCCAGGTGACCGAGCCATTCTTGTGGATCATCCGGTGCACCGCCTGATAGTAGTCGGACTTCCCTTCCACATGATCTTCGAAGGCCTTGATCACCCAGTCTCTGTCCTCGGGATGCAGATTTCGCTTCCAGCTGTCCACATGAGCTGCCAGCTCTTCACGGCTAAAGCCCAGCAGCTCGCCCCAGCGCATGTTAAAGATGGTCAGGTTGCCACTGGGGATATGTTGCTCCCACAGGCAGAGACGGTTGCCGTCCAGCGCCGCGAAGAGTTTCTCTTCGGCGCGATCATTGAGTAGCTTCAGCTTGGCGTTTTCGCGTTTGAGCGCCGCATTTTCGGCTTTAAGCTCGGCAATGAGGTCGGTAAGTGCTGATTGATTGGATGCTTGCTCATCCGGCTCCATCAGTGGGGATCTCCTATACATTTATCACGCATAAGTTAACCATTATTGGGTAGCGAAACAACCGTTTAAACAAGATGATACATTTCGCTACGTTTGTTGCAGCCCAGGCCTGTCAACCGATTCGGTGAGGTTTTCATGAAGAGTAGAGATGACCTCCTTGGATTTTTTTGGCAAGGTGCGCAGCTAAGTGGTTAGCGCCAATAAAAAAAAGAAGCCGGCAGGCGGCTTCTTTTGGGTTGAATAAACCAGACCTTAGAGTACAGGCAGGTAAGTGATCACTCGCTCATCGCGAGCGATGATTGGGTCGACCACCAGTTGCTGGAAAGTCTCTCCCTTGCTGTTCATCTGATGTTTCATCAGCTCGGGTGAGTCGGCAATAAGCGCCTTGAGGGTGGTGATCTGGTCAATCAACATGAGAGCCAGCTGGTTTTCTTCCGTGGCGACATAGATTTTACCCTGCAGGGCGATTTGCTTGCTGGCGGCAACAGAGTCGCTGGCAAGATGGATGCCCACATACTCGCGCCAGACTCTGGCCTTCTCCTCACCACGATAATCGCTATCACGTGACGCTAATACCACTTGTTTGAGCATCATCTGCAGCAGGTTACTCTTACCCTTCATCTCATAGCTGCTCTGAGGGAAACCGAAGTAGCGTCCCAGGGAAGTAGCATAGCTAGGGAGTGCCTCGATATGCTGGTCGGCATAATCGACGTCGTTGACATAGTACTTGGCATCCACCGACTTACAGCTGTCGCTCAGTACCGGCTTGGTCAGATACTGGTTGATATCCTGAACCGTGTTACCCATGGTCATCTGGCACAGCATGCCTTCGAGTTGCTCCTTCACCTTAGGATAATCTGCCAAGGCGTAGTAGGTGCGACCAGTGGTGCTGCGAGGCGACTTGCGGGTTAGCAGCTGACGCATCGCCAGTAGCTTATCTGGCCACATGCCCAGCACGTCACGCTCGTTGACATAAGGGTGGTTCGGGCTCGACGCTGGGGCCTTGATGCCGTTGAGCAGGCGCCCTTTGTTAGCCGAAACATCGGCATAGAGCAGATCCTGATAGGCCTCGACGATATCGGCCTTGAGTAACAGCTCTTTGAGTTTTTCAGGCGCTTGCTCGTAGGCGGTGACAATTTGACCCAGCTCGAAACCTTCATCCAGCTTGCTGGCATTGAGGCGATAGAGGCGAGTCAAGATATCTTCCAGTGAGTGAACCTTGGTCAGCGCGCGGCTATCGTCACTGTTCATGCGGTAGGTCACATGCAGATAGATGTCGTTGAGACCGGCTGCGGTGAGGAAGGTGTCGGCAGCTTTTTCGACCGCCCTTTGTGAGGCGCAGAACCAGTAGTTCTCATGGCCGGGACAGAATTCGGCGAGATCGTTTTGATCGAAGGCAAACAGCTCTTCTACCGTGGCGGTGTCTTCGACAAACTGACGTATGTCGCTGAAGCCTCGCAGACGATTGATGGTGTAAGGCAGAATATGGTCTTCGAATAGGGTCTGACGGTTATGACGCACGTTCATTGTGTCATAGCTGTCGTGGTAGCTGTCGATGTAATACTGCACGATATCATCGTTGTTGGTACCGGCATCGAAGCGGTTACAGTTGCTGTTGAGCGACACATGACCGTCGGTGCAGAAGGCAAAATAGCGCAGGTCGTTCTCTTTTCCTATCTGATGCAGGGCACCATATTGGATCTCGCCTGTGATATTACCCTGGCGTAGTTCCTCGCGGCGCTTGGCATCGGCGGCTTCGAGCGAGACAAGGGTACCATCTTGGGTCTCTACTTGGCGGCCGTAGCCGAAACGCAGTGCGGCCAGATCGTATTTCTGGAAGGTGGTGGCGAAACGATCGGCGTTGTAGTCCATCTGGCTGGAGAAGTCAGCCTTGACTGTCAGATGAGGATAACCCGCTTCGCTAAAGGCCTGGCTGAACTTGGCGATCTCCTCCTCGTTAAAGAAGTTCGCCTGATCCCGGCTACCGGCGAAGTTGTGTCTTAGCCCCAGAGTATGACCTAGCTCGTGGGTAAGGGTACCGGCAAACGCCTGAGCCGCCAGCTTAGTCACCAGATCTGCCTGGAAGCTGCTGGGCATCTTCTCGATATCTTTAAGCTTGCCGCCTATGATGCCATCGACCCAGAAGTTTGTGTCTTTCCAATCGATCTCATAGCCCTGTATGCCTCGTGGTAGTTCACGCAGTGCTCCGCCTGTCAGCCCAAAGGCTTGATCGACGCTCATCAGATTGTGCTCTGCCCAGAAGGCTTCTGTTTTATTATGTTGATTAACCAGCTCCTCGAAGGGGGCGTTGTTGGCATCATCAGTTGAGAGATCAGGGATGACGGTTTGCGGCTGCGCCTCGGTACGCGGTTGCCGTACCATAGGATCTTGGCTCTGACTGTTTTGCTCGGCAATCAGCTTATTGGCAGCGACCTGATTGGCGCGCTCCACTGCTTCTTCCGAAGGCGTATAGTCGATGCCGGTGAGATCTTTTACCGAGTTAGGATCTAGCATGCCACGGTTGTAGTCCAGCTGAACCCGACGGTAATAGCGCGTCGAGCCCTGCTGTAGGTTAGCGCTGTACTGGTCTACTCGGCCGCTGACGATTTCGCCGGTCAGCGGGTTGGCGGCAGAAGGGCCGTAACCGGCCAGGCCGTTGTCTAACGGTTCGTCAAACAAGGTGATGTTGCTGTAACGCAGATCCCCATGTCGGTGTTCGTTTGCCTGGGTCAGTTTAAGTTCGGGCAAGCCGGTTTCGAATAACTTGTTCTGGATGTTGATGGCGGTGATGCTCTGCTTAGCCGCATCCAGGAAAGGTTTATTCTTAGGTTCGAAGAAGTTGTTGCTTAAGAAGTAGGTGATCGCCTCCTTCTTCGGATTGAAGTGGTTTAGGTACTGACGGATATAACCATCTTTACCATCGGCGTTGTTGCCATCGCGATATTCATGCTGGGTACGGAAGAAGCCAAAGGTGCCGTTTTCATCTTCGCTATAAGGGATGGTGACAAAATCTTTGCTGGCCAGCTGATCCAGTGCCACGACCGAGATATATTCGGTGGTGGTGAAGGAGAGGTTATCGAAGCTGCCCTTGAAGAACTTACCGAAGCAGGCTGGATTGGCTTGATAGGTGTGCTCGATCTCGAAGTTAATCACCCCATTGGCGAGATCCATCTCGTAGCCTTTCCAGTTACCATCTTTCACCAGATGGGCTGACTCGGTTTCAGTGGTGCACTGCTTGAAGGTGACCAGATCTGTGTAGTTCTCTTCGGCGATCTGCGCACCTTCAAACTTAGGAATGAAGAACTTCTTCTGATCCCAGGTGATGTTGCGATCTGTGACTTCCTCTTCGCGGTTGGTGCAGTCCCCCCAGTTGTCTTGTTGGCACTGGAAATCGATGTAGTCGCCGGGAATCGTGAGCACAGGCGCCTTGTTGTACTCGTTGTCGTAACGCGAGTCGTGATCTAGGCCTATGTTGTCTCTGTCGATTTGGCGTAGTTGAATGCCGTTTTCGGTCATGCGCAGGGTCACCAGTTTGGCTTCGCCCTGAGAGAAACCATGGATAGGTGCCGAGTAACGTGGTGCTTCACCTAAGCTACGGGTGTAGAGAAAGAGTCGTTCGGGCTGCTTGGTGGCTAATTCGCCCGTGGTGGTTGAAGAGGTGAGCTGGTCACCTTCTGCGCCACTGGTGGTGGCATCTTTGAAGTCTTTGACGGCGATCATTCGCTCATCTTTCTTGACCTCCTGATACGGCTCGTCGGTGCCGCAGGCGCTTAATCCTATCGCGCTCAAAATGGCGATGGCGACAGTACTCTTGTACATTGAAACCTCTCCTAGTTGTTTAATTTATAAGTGTTTTTTATAAATATTTGGTAATTGACAGATAAAAAACGGAATTGCGTTCGTCGTAGAGGGTAAAGCCGTGAGACGGACCGCGATCCGGGTCGAAGAAATAACCGCTGTTGTTATGGCCGATGGCCGCAATCCAGGTGGGGGAAAACGACCAACCGATCTCTTCGCTGATGGTGAAGCGGTTGTCGTAACGACTGGTGTTGAAGGGTTTGTTCATCGCGTAAGAGGCGTTGACATCCAGATACCAGTTGTCGATAAATTGCCAGGTGGCGTCGGCGAGCAGGCTGATGCTGTGCTCGATAAAGTGTTCGCCGTGACGGCCCATCTCATGCTCGTAGGCGTTGTATTTCAACCGGGGCGAGAGATAGAAGTTCCAGTCCTGGTTAGGGCGATAGAAGAGGTAGCCTGCCAGTCTGGGGGCGGCCCTTAACTTGTTTTCTTGGCTGGTGTGGCCCGTAGGCAGGTAAACCCCGGCACTGCCCACATAGCTCCAGTCATTTCCCAGTGCTTTCGCGGGTGTGCGATACTCTAAAAAGGTGTCATAGAAATAGGAGCGGTTGTGGCGTCTCTCCACCTCGCCGCCGCTTGAAAGACGAATGCTGCCCCAACTGTCACGATAGGCGATCCTGCCATTGGCACTCAGTGCCTGATAGGAGCTGGGGGCCGATTGTTCGAAGGTGTTACTGGCGGCGCTGGCACTGAAATAGCCGGACCAATGAGAGCTATTAGTGTCGATGGCGGCGGCAACGTTTTCATTGTCTGCCAGTACCTGACTCGACAGCATCAGGCTCATTATTAGTCCCAGGGATAATTTTGCATGCCGTGTAGTGGAGCGCGCGCAATAATTCGCACTCGACAGACGTGAGTGTGCATAAGGCATTAAATAAACCTCATTTTAATAAGTTGGAAGATTCAGCCAAGCTCAAGAATAATTTGGCTAGGGAAGGTGCGAATAAGTCCCGTGCTTGCTCTGCGTGTGCTTAAAGTGGATAGATGCAAGGCACAGTTTGCAGCGAATGGCCCTAGTCCTTCGCAAGAACTGTAACGCAGCAAATACCGCTGTAAGCCTCGCCCTGCGGGGCTTTGATAGCAACACCATTTCGGCATTATTCAACTTCCGCAGGCCTCGGCATGCCCTCAGTTGAATGCCTTGAACTGTCGCTGCTATCAAAGCCAGAGCTGTGCGANTCCCGTGCTTGCTCTGCGTGTGCTTAAAGTGGATAGATGCAAGGCACAGTTTGCAGCGAATGGCCCTAGTCCTTCGCAAGAACTGTAACGCAGCAAATACCGCTGTAAGCCTCGCCCTGCGGGGCTTTGATAGCAACACCATTTCGGCATTATTCAACTTCCGCAGGCCTCGGCATGCCCTCAGTTGAATGCCTTGAACTGTCGCTGCTATCAAAGCCAGAGCTGTGCGACGACTTGTTCGCACCTTCCCTAGATTTTTAGATTTGGTTATTGGCGTGAATATAAATGGCGAAAGTTACCTTTATATTTACGCTGGTGGCTCTATGAAGGCATGCCCTTAATCGGCTTAATCCAGCTCATGAGTAGTGAGCTAGATTCCAAAATACTTTTTGGGGTACGGTATTTTCTCTGGCCATAACAAGGAAGGCCAGCCGAGAGAAATAATAGGCAGAAGATGACGACAGTCTGTGTCACATTGCTGTTTTGGCTTTCGTGGGTTTCACCGTTTAGCTGAAAGATGCTGTTATCTGGTTGCTGGTAATGGCATTGCCTGTGCAATGAGATGAATGCTGTTTGTCCTGAGGGGGCAACCTCCTTAGTGGCGAGGTTATCTCCTTGAATAGCACCACAGATCAATGTCTTGTCTGAGCTGATACTTTGCTCGTCAGCCATTAGGCTGGCGCTCAGGTGGCTGAGTACCAGCAGGCCAAGCAAGAGAGTTAAGCTCGATAGTGTGACAGTTCCTTGTTTCAACATATAACCAGCTAAGTAGAAATTAATATATCGCCGAAATGATACAAAAAGATACATTTAAATTTGAGACGAATATTCAATGTATGAAACAGGCAAAATTTAATCAATATTAAAATAGCATTAACCTAAATATTGTGGGTCTTATCACATTCAAGTGCGTTTTTACCTCTTTAATTTAAAACTTGTTAACCTTTTCTTATCCACCTGTTTACGCCTTCTGCTGGGTTACGTGTTTTTCTAAATTAGATTGATTTTGTGTAGTCTATTTTAAATAAGGTATTTGAAGCGGCTTTTCTAATAAGGTTTTAATATAAAACTTTGGTTAGGCTTTATAGAGAGTTAACTAGGGTACATGATGAATTTTATGCAGAGTTAAATAAAAGATTTATTTAATTAAGGCAATAATCTATGGAAGGTGCGAATAAGTCCCGTGCTTGCTCTGCGTGTGCTTAAAGTGGATAGATGCAAGGCACAGTTTGCAGCGAATGGCCCTAGTCCTTCGCAAGAACTGTAACGCAGCAAATACCGCTGTAAGCCTCGCCCTGCGGGGCTTTGATAGCAACACCATTTCGGCGTTATTCAACTTCAGCAGGCCTCGGCATGCCCTCAGTTGAATGCCTTGAACTGTCGCTGCTATCAAAGCCAGAGCTGTGCGACGACCGTGCTTGCTCTGCGTGTGCTTAAAGTGGATAGATGCAAGGCACAGTTTGCAGCGAATGGCCCTAGTCCTTCGCAAGAACTGTAACGCAGCAAATACCGCTGTAAGCCTCGCCCTGCGGGGCTTTGATAGCAACACCATTTCGGCGTTATTCAACTTCAGCAGGCCTCGGCATGCCCTCAGTTGAATGCCTTGAACTGTCGCTGCTATCAAAGCCAGAGCTGTGCGACGACTTGTTCGCACCTTCCCTATTACATTGTTAATATGTGCTCTCATTGCATGTGGCCATGCTGTCAGTTGAGTGTTGAGACGACAACAGCTCGGTCTTGTATTGATCGTCTACGCACGGCTGCATAACTAAACAGGAAGGGTCACTAGAGACTCAGGGAATAAGATAGATTAGAGTAAACAAAGAAGTGGAGGCGCCAATTGCTCTCTGTCGTTACCAGTTACAGGAAGCCGATATGTCGAAAGAAAACCGCCTAAACAAGATGATTTTGCCTATGTTGCTTGTGGTTGCCGCGTTGGCGATACTCTGGGCGCTCTGGTATCGCCCGAGCGAGGATAGCCAACAATCGGCCGCGTTGGCCGCCGCCGGGCTGGAACCGCAGGTCGAAGATGCCAGTAAGCTGGCCACTCCCGCCGATAGCCAGCAGACCCAGACCAGTTTCAAGACGGTCTCCGAGGCGCGGCCGACTCAGGCGCCTGAGGATGTGGTATTAAATTCCCTCGATGAGCTGATCGCCCTGTTTGATCGCCTGGACTATAACCAGGCGGCTTGGCAGGCGGGCAGTCGTGAGGTGCCCAGGCTCACCTTCGAGGCCGTGAGTGAGCGCTGGCAGCAGACCTCGTCGCAGATCCCGGTGCAGCTCAAGAAGATGGTGTTCTTTCGCCTGATGGCGCCGCTTATCCTGGTGGCCAATGAGAAGATATTACTGGAGCGACAAACCATCGCCGAGGCCGAGTTAGATGCCCCCGAGCTGCTGGCCCTGGCGCGTAAGTATCGCCTGCTCGATGAGACGGTAAGCAGCCTGACAGAGGCGCAGCGCCAGGCGCTGCTGCAGCGGGTGGATATCATGCCGCCTTCATTGGTGCTGGCTCAGGCGGCGGAGGAGAGTGGCTGGGCCACCTCTCGCTTTACCGTCGAGGGTAATGCCTTCTTCGGGCAGTGGGACTTTAGTGGCAAGGGGATGAAGCCAAAGGAACAGCGTAAGGAGCTGGGCAACTATGGCCTGGCCCGTTTCGACACACCGCTGGCCTCGGTGGAGGGCTACCTGCTTAACCTCAACACCAACAATGCCTATCAGTCGCTGCGGGACCTTAGGGCGCAGCTGCGCGAAGGCAACAAGCCGATCACCGGCCTGGAATTGGCGGGCACCCTGGAGCGATATTCCGAACGAGGTCAGGCCTACATAGACGGGATTCGACACATGATCCGCTACAACGGCCTGGATCAGGTGGATGAAGCCTACCTGAGTGATGGGGCGCCGCTGCATCTCATTAGTGCAGACGACGCCCGCGAGTAAATGGCCAGTGAAGATTAGATCCCCGTCATCTGGCCGGTATAGAGGATAAAGTTGCGCAGCAAGAACACCCCTATCAGGCTGAAGCTGGCGGTGACCGCCACATAGGCGAACTTACGATCTGCCGAGACCTTCATCCACAGGTTGAAGGCCAGTGGCAGGGTGAGGCCTATGCCGATCACGCCGGCCCAGAATATCCAACCCCAGAAGCCGAAGCCTAAGGCATTGAGCGCGGCGACCTGACTCTGGCCGCCGGAGAGGATCAAGCCGGCGAAGAAGGTAAACAGCAGGCCGATCTCCACCAGGATCAGCGGGATCTCTATGCCGTGGATGAAACGCACCTCGACACCGTTGGGGTTACCCCGAAGCAGTACGCCACCCAGCAGGGTTGCGGCGGCGCCGGAGGAGAGACCAGAGATCAGGAACAGCAGCGGCAATACCGGATTGTTCAGCAGCGGGAAGCCGATCAGCGCCGATAGCAGGAAACCTGTGTAGGCCCCAAGCGAGATGGCGAGGATCACCAGTATGCCGGTGATCGCCGCCTCCTGCTGAACCAGCCATTGCAGAAGCCTGTTGGCGATAGGCAGGCGCTTATCCAGTAGCTGAGTGATGCGGCGCTGAAAGACGCAGGCTATCCAGGCAAACAGCACCAGCTGATAGGCCATCAGTACCAGCACCCCCATAGACATCACAGAACTGGTGTTGTAGAACACCAAGATCTTCCAGAAATCCAGTGGCCGGGTGAGGTCGAATACCAAGATCCCCAGGCCGCCAAACACCGCCACCGGGGCGATAATGGCCGCCGCCTGTACGAAGGGCGAATGCCAGGCCTCGTGGGATAACTTGAAGTGTTTCAGCATGATGGCGAAAAATACCGCCCCGGCAGACAGGCCGGCGAGGAAGAGGTATATGGCGATAGGCCAATGCCATACCAGGCCTTCGAAATGAAAAGCACTCATAGCATTATCTCCCCATCTATGGTTTGAATGTGGAACAGCTTAGGCCGGGTGCCCAGATCCACCTTGGCGCGGTAACTGGGCCTGGTCTTCAGCAGCTTGACCAGATCCGATTCGGGATCCTTGAGGTTACCAAAGGTCAGTGCCTTGGTGGGGCAGGCTTCGACACAGGCTGGTTGCAGGCCCTGCGCCAGGCGGCTCTGCTGACAGAAGTCACACTTGTCGGCGGTGCGGGTCTCGGGGTGAATATACCTCACCTGATAGGGACAGGCGGCGATGCAATACTGGCAGCCGACGCAGCGGTCGCTATTGACCGCGACTATGCCCGTCTCCTTATCGATATAGGCGGCGCCTGTGGGGCAGACCCGTACACAGGGTGCGGCTTCGCAGTGCTGACAGGAGACGCGGCTGAAGCGGTAACTCTGATCGGGATACTCACCGAAGGGCCCCTTGCGTTCTATCTTCACCCGGGTGACGCCCTCGGGAATATGATTGACCTCACGGCAGGCCTGGACGCAGGCGTTGCAGCCGATGCAGGCATTCTCGTCGTGCACCATGGCGTATTTGAGCTCGCTTTCCTGTTCGGGCTGCAGCAAGGAGTCGGCCTGGGGCGTGCGGGTGACACCATACACAGAGACACCGGCCAGTAGCGCCCCCACTCCCTTGAGAAATTGGCGTTTAGAAACTTGCATCACAGGCCTCCTATTGTTCGACTTGGTGGCAGCCGACACACAGCTGGCTGTGTTGTTGCGTATCGAGCGACAACATGGGATCTGCCTCGGGGTGGAGTCGATGACACTGATCGCAGCCAAGGCGGTTGGCGTGCACATTGTGGGTCCATTCGATCTCGCCCAGCGCCTGATGATCGTGACAGGTCAGGCAGACGGCGCTGCGTTGCCGAGCCGTAAAGGGGCTATCGGGCCCAAAAGCCATGATGGTCGATCCCTTCTTGGGATGGCTGCCTTTGGGGCCGTGACAGTCCTGACAGAGAATGGCGAGGCCGTCGCTGGCATGTATGCCCTCGAGCTGGCCATTGCGTTTATGACACTTGATACAGCTGCGGCTGGCCAGCTCGTCGGCGGCTAGGGCGTTGGGCGTTAGGCCCACCAGGCCAAGTGTGAGGACGCTGAGCAGCAGAGTAGTACAAGGGGTAATTTGACACATAATGCATCCTTACACCTCAGTGAGCATGACGTTGTGGGGAAAGATGAGCGTCAATGGAGGGGTTGACGCTCGTCAATACCTGCTGTGAAAGGCGCTCATCAGGCGGCGAGTGCGGTACGCAGCAAGGCTTCGTCGCAATGCTTGTCTTTGTCGAGTTTAATGAGCTGTACGCCAATGTAATCTAGACATTTTTCGACAAACTTCATCTGCTCTGGAGAGCTGGCCGCAGGGTCGCTCACCACGAGTTTGACTGCAGAAGATTCATTATCGACGACCACGTAATCCAGGTGACAGTGCTCCATGAAGTCCTGTACCTCTTCGTGGTTTTTGAGGGAATCATCCAAGTCGACGACATTCACCAGTGACGCGCCGTAAAGGACATCGTAGCGATTGGCGGCGATGGCCTTTAGGCCTTTGAGAAACTGCATTGAATCCTTGTCGAGCAGGTGAGGCTTGATGCTTACGCTGGCATCGACCAGCTGAGTCTCATTTGATCTAAAGAACTTGATGCAGGTCATCACGAAGGTCACGATGACGAGAGGACAAATGATAAACAAAACAAAGTACATAAATGCATAGCTTAAAATAACGGTAGCGGTGGCGTTCATGATAAACCTCCAAGGTTATTTTGATTTTTAACTCTCG
This sequence comes from Shewanella sp. Isolate7, assembly GCF_022398425.1. Taxonomy (NCBI): domain Bacteria; kingdom Pseudomonadati; phylum Pseudomonadota; class Gammaproteobacteria; order Alteromonadales; family Shewanellaceae; genus Shewanella; species Shewanella sp. Isolate7. The sequence continues at coordinate 29,405 of NZ_JAKEVJ010000060.1, forward strand.
ATTTAATTATTACCCTATGGGGATTAATTACAATAACTATTGAAATCGGATTATTAAAATTTAGCCTTGGAT
>NZ_JAKEVJ010000061.1:0-37431 GCF_022398425.1 Shewanella sp. Isolate7
TTAATACACCTACTAACTCTGACACGCTTAAACTCGGTGGTGTACGCACAACAAGATGAACATGATCCAACTGAACGTTTAATTCGACTACTTTACATTTCTTCATGTTGCAGAAGATAAAGATACTCCGATGAACCTCTTTCCCCACGTTTCCTTTTAGGATCCTATATCTATACTTTGGAGTCCAAACTATGTGATATTGGCACCTGTAGAAAACATGCGACGCTGACTCGTATCTGCTCATGCTATTTACCTCTCTTTATTTGCTGGTTACAAACAAAGTCAGTATTTAGCATGAGCAACCTTCAGGCATAGCCTAAATCGGACGTTCACCACCTCCATAGGAGGTGGTTTTAGAATGACAACAAAAAAGAGGCCTCATGGCCTCTTTTTATTTGGATAAGCTTACCTGACTATGTTTATCTTACTAAGCCTATTTTACTGTGCTTATCTGACTATGCTTGTCTGACTATGCTTATCTGGCTATGCTTAGCTTACTTAAGCTTTGCTGAGCCTATCTGACCTTACGGTCTTCACTCATCAGTTCGGCCATGCCATCGTATACGGCCTCGACCACAGCGTTACTCACTGGAGCATCTTCCTTGTCTTTCAGGTAGATGCGTGTCTTGGCATTATCACGCTTATCTTGCTCAATCTGCAGGCGATAGGATCCTTCTTCCATCGGCAGCTTCTTATCGCTCCACAATGAACTCCAGAAACCTGAATCGTCGCTCACGTTGATATAGTAAAGCCCCTTGTTGCTATCCATATCGACGATTTCAAAGCCTAGCTCTGGCAATACGATTCGCAGACGATCCCAGGTACGGCTGTAGCTGGCATCTGCCAACCAGTAGCTCTGCACTGGCGTCTCATCTTCGGCCACAGTTGAGGCCTTCACCAAGTCTACCTCGATACCCAGGCTCTCACGCAGGCGTTTCGCCTTGATCGCCTTCGCACGCTTCACGCTCATGTAGGCGATGGTGTTGTTAAGCATATCAACCGTATAGCGGCGCTTATCTTCACCGGTCAGCAGGATATCCTGCGCCTTACCATCGAAGCTCTCTTCGTGATCAATCAATTCGATAGCAAGGTTACCGCTACGGCCATGTGGACGCACATTGACGGTGAAACGATAGCGTTGACGTACCGAATAAACCTCGTCGGCGCCCCACATAGACGAGTCGATAACTTCTTGATTTTCAATCCAATCAGTTTCGATAACGCCGGTTTCTCTATCCTCTTTAAGGATCTTGATCTCGTGCTGACTAAAATATTCATCCAAGATGCCGAACAGCTCGCTGCGCAGGTCGATATCGTTATCGATAGACTCGACCACGATCTTGATGCTGTCGCTAGACTCTTCCACATGGGTACCTTCTGCCATCGGCAGTACCTGTAGCGGTGGACGAATATCGAGTTTCTTGCCAACTAAGGTTCTATCGACCTTGCTGCCAACCTCAGGAATATCGTATTCGGTATTATATTTCGGCTGATTCAACCCTTCTGGGATCACCAGTTTAGGCGCAGCCGTCACAGTGGCATATTCGTCATTGCCATTGGCCTGACGTCTGTCGATAGGCGTGCTGCAGGCCGTTACGGCGGCAACCAGTAGGATTGGAGTAACTTGCTTTAGCATCTAATTATTGAACCTCTATTCCGGCATTCTTCATCGCTTCTAGCAACAGACCATGATATTGCTCGGAAAGTTCCGTTAATGGCAAGCGAATATGTCCTTGACTGATCAAGCCCATACGGTGCGCCGCCCATTTCACAGGGATAGGATTGGCTTCACAGAAGAGCGCGCCGAACAGCGCTTTCATTGGTGCCTCGGCCTTAAGGGCGCCTTCGAGATCGCCCTTAAGGGCCGCGTCGCACATCAGCTTAAACTGCTTAGGCACTATGTTATTCGCCACTGAGATCACGCCATTGCCACCCAGGGTAAGAAACTCACGGGCCGTGGCGTCATCACCACTGTAGAGCATGAAGTCATCACCACATAGCTCACGTAGCTTAGCCACGCGGCTCAGATCGCCGGTCGCCTCTTTTAGACCTATGATGTTTGGCACCTCGACCAGCTGGGCGACGGTTTCTGGCAACATATCCACCGAGGTACGGCCGGGCACGTTGTAAAGAATTTGTGGGATATCGGTCGCGGCCGCGACGGCGCGATAATGGGCCACCAAGCCTTTAGGTGTCGGCTTGTTATAGTAAGGCGTCACGCCCAACATGGCGGCCACCCCGAGATTGGCCTGCGCCTTGGTCAGCTCGATCGCTTCGGCGGTGGCATTTGCGCCATTACCACCGATAACAGGAACGCGTCCGGCGGCAAATTTTACCGTGTGGGCAACCACTTCAATATGTTCTGAAAGAGGTAAAGTGGCAGATTCGCCGGTCGTGCCGACGGCAACGATGGCGTCAGTACCCTGTTCAATATGGTACTCAACCAACTTCTCGAGACTTGCATAATCGACTGAGCCATCACGATTCATGGGTGTGATTAAGGCTACGATGCTTCCGTTTATCATGTGATTTCCCCAAGGATTCAGGACTGGCTATGGTACTTATGCTCACAGGTAAAAACAAGCATAAGTATCCCTAGATCACAGAGAATGATAACACCGCTCCCCATAGGTCAAATGTTTGACCCTTTATCACGACAGGGATCTCAAAACTGATAACTTGTGATAGCATAAGCCTCCTTAAAAAACGCCGAAAATGTCAATCGACGCTTATTTGTACAACGAGTTACCAATCAATGGGGGAATTTCATGTCCAATCATCTGGTCGTTACCGCACTGGGTTCTGATCGTCCTGGTATCGTCAGTAAATTTGCCAGACTCGCAAGCGAATGCGATTGCGATATCGTCGATAGCCGTATGGCCCTCTTTGGTGGTGAGTTTACCTTGATCATGATGATTTCAGGCGCCTGGGCATCGATCACTAAGATGGAAGCCAGCCTCCCTGCCCTGAGTGTCGAACTTGGTCTGCTGACGGTAATGAAGCGTTGCTCTCAGCATACGCCGCCAAACTATGTTTCACGCCTGGAAGTGACCTTTAACGGTAAGGACCAGCGTGGCACCATGAAGCGTATTACCCAGTTCCTGGCCGATCGTTCGCTGGATCTGGCCGCCGTGCGCTCCCATGCCGAAGAGACATCAGAGGGCGAGCCGGTGCAAAATGTCTTCTTAACCATCAATGTGCCAGAGAAGGTGGATATCGAAAAACTCGAACAAAATATCGCCGCCCTCGCCGAAGAGATGAACCTAAGCTGCCATATCGAACGTATGCAGGGTATCGAAACACAACCTAAGGATGATCTATGAAAACCTTAACCCAGGGCGAAATGGCGCCTAACTTTACCCTACAAAACCAGGCCGATGAGACAGTCTCCCTCAGCGATGCCCTCAAACAGGGCCCTGTACTGGTCTATTTTTATCCAAAAGCCCTGACCCCTGGCTGCACTGTGCAGGCCTGCGGCTTAAGAGACAGCAAGCCAGACCTAGACACCCAGAAGGTCACCGTATTTGGCATCAGCCCGGACCCAGTGGCCAAGCTTGCCCGCTTCGCCGATAAACATGAGCTAAATTTCAGCTTGCTCAGCGATGAAGATCATAGCGTTGCCGACGCCTTCGGTGTCTGGGGTGAGAAGAAATTTATGGGTAAGATCTATGATGGCATTCACCGCCTCAGCTTCCTGATAGGTCAAGACGGTAAGGTGGCCCATGTGTTCAATAAGTTTAAGACCAAAGACCACCATGAGGTTGTCTTGAATTATATTCAGGAAAATAGCTAGCACACGCTCATTTTCGACAAAAAAGCCGGCAATGCCGGCTTTTTTATTATTAGTTAACCTGTCTGGCTAACCTCGTCACTGTACTAAATCATCAGTACAAACTCGTTCAAGAATTAACTCAAAGAAGCATTAGCGCTTTATTAAGTATTAGCTCTAAAGTATTCGCCTAGCTAAATATCAACCAAAGAAGGCGCTTACATAGGGCCACAACAGCGCCGCAGCTATGCTCCACATGGTGAGGAAGATAAACCTGTCTAAGTAACACCATGCCTTGGGCCGCTTAAACAAGGGGCTTAGGTACCTTGCGCCGAGGCTAAGGGCAAAGAACCACACAAAAGAGGCCAGTACAGCGCCGGCGCCAAACAGATGCCTGTCCTCCTGCTCGAACTGAGTACTGATGCTACCCAGCAACACCACGGTATCCAGATACAGATGCGGGTTAAGCAGACTGATCCCCAGGGTCGTTAACAGTGCGGCCCTCAGCGTATCAGCCCCCTGAGTCGACTCGGTATCCAGACCTTGTGCATAGAAAGAGGCCTGCAAGGCCCGTCCGCCATAGACCAGCAGGAAGGCCGCCCCACCTAGGCTGGCGACATCCTTGATTAAAGGAAAGGCCAGAATCAAATGCCCCAGGCCTGCCACACCTGCGGTGATCATCACGGCATCGATAAAAGAACACAGGGCGGCGATAAGCAATGAATGGGCCCGCTTTAACCCTTGTTTCAATACGAAGGCATTTTGCGCCCCAACGGCGATGATTAGGCTGCCACCGACCCCAATCCCCTGAATGAATGCTTGCACGAGAAAACTCCAAAAAGAACCACGACTAATTCCAGGCCGCAAGCATAGCGATCTTGTAAAAATAAACCTAGCTAATGAATTTAATGTATCATTAGCCAAACTTATATTGATGATTTGGATGTTTCGATGCTGGATTACGCCCACCTGAAAGCCCTGAGTGTAGTCATCGCCGAAGGCGGCTTCGAACGTGCCGCCAAGGCGCTGTTTATCACCCAACCGGCAGTATCTCAGCGGATCAAGGCGCTGGAAGAGCGAGTCGGCCAGACCCTGCTTATTCGCAGCAACCCGGTACAGGCGACCCCTATGGGCAAACGCCTGCTTAGACACTATGCTCAGGTGAGCCTGCTGGAGAGCGAGCTGAGCGCAGAGATAGACGCCGATGACCCTTCGCTGCCCACAGTGGTGAAGATCGCCGTCAACGCCGACAGTCTCGCCACCTGGTTTCTCCCAGCCCTCGCCGAGCTGTTTAAGCGCCACCGCTGGCTGCTGGAGCTGATTGTGGACGATGAGTCTTACACCCACCACCTGCTCAAGAGTGGCGAGGCGGTTGGCTGCGTGACGACCACAGAGGCGCCATTGGCCGGCTGCTCTAGCGAATATCTCGGGCAGATGGAGTACCTGTGCGTCGCGACCCAAGACTTTATTGCAGACTACTTTGCAGGCGGCGTGACACAGAGCCGCCTGCGTCAGGCACCGGCCGTGGTGTTTTCCACCAAAGATAAACTGCATGAAAAATTCTTAGGGGAGCATTTTGCCATAGAACCTGAGCAGTGGCGGGAGCATCAGATCCCCTCCTCCGAGAGCTTTCTCGAGGCGATATTACTCGGCATGGGTTATGGCCTGGTGGGTCATCTACAGGCCGAGCCGCTGCTGCAAAGCGGCGCACTTAAGCTCATCGCCCCTGACTGCACCATGAAGGTGCCCCTCTACTGGCAGCACTGGAACATTAAGGCTAAACAGACCACGCTGGTCTACCGCGCCCTGGCGGCGACCGCAAAACAGGCTTTAAGATAGCTGGCCAATCAGGCTATAGCGGAATCTTGCGGCCAGATGCGGTGACAAAAAAGGAGCCTTATGGCTCCTTTAGGATTTCGATTGAGTTTAGACGGCGCCCTGCTCTGTTTCGGCCTCAGGTTTATCGGGCTTAGGTTTATCGGCCTTAGGTTTATCCGCCTTAGGCCAGGCGTTAACCACCGCCTTCACCAAGGAGGCAAGCGGAATGGCGAAGAACACCCCCCAGACTCCCCAGAGTCCACCGAAAACCAAGACGGCCGCGATGATAAACACAGGGTGCAGATCCACCGCATCGGAGAAGAGGATGGGCACCAGCAGGTTTCCATCGAGCGCCTGAATGATGCCGTACCCCAGCATCAGGTAGCCAAATTCCGGGCTGATCCCCCACTGGAAGAAGGCAACCAGGGCGATCGGCAGGGTCACCAGCGTCGCCCCTACATAGGGGATCAACACGGAGAAGCCGGTCAACACGCCGAGCAGCGCGGCGTAGCGCAGATCCATGACGGCGAAGAAGATATAACTGGCGGCGCCGATGATCACAATCTCAATCACCTTGCCGCGAATATAGTTAAAGATCTGCTGATTCATCTCCAGCCATACCTTACGGGCCAGGTCACGGTTGGCGGGGATGAAACGCTTACTGCCCCGGATCAGCTCATCTTTATCCTTGAGGAAGAAGAACACCAACAGGGGCACCAAGATGGCGTAGACCATGAGTACCAACAACGAGGCAGAGTAACCGATCAACTGTTTACCCAGATCCAGTATGTGCTGGGTATCCAGCAACTTCTTAAGCTCGCCGACAGAGGCGTCGAGCTGCTCCACACTTAAGAATTGCGGATACTGATCGACTAATCCTTTGAGGGTGATTAACCCCTTATCCAACATGGTCGGCAGATCCGTCACCAGGGCTAACCCCTGGCGCCAGATGCTGGGCACTAGGCCAAAGGTGATCAGCAACATCACTCCTACAAATAGCACGAGTACCAGAGAGGCGCCTGTGGTGCGATTGATGCCTATCTTGACCATCTGGGCGACCGGCCATTCGAGCAGAAATGCCAGCACCAGGGCGACCAGCAAGGGAGCCAATAGTCCGCCTGCAAAATAGATGGTCAGGGCGATCCCCAGCAAAATCAGCATCAGGGTCACCGCTTGGGGATCACTAAATCTCTCTTTATACCAATTGGTAATGAATGAAAACATCTACTCTTCCTAATTTAGAAACCAAGATCTGCCGCCCTGTAAACAGGTGCCCACTGGGCCACCTTAAGCATGCAAGATTGGATTTACAACGCAAGGCTTGCAACATAAGGTTTGTCACATAGGCCTTGTAATATAGGCTCTGCAATATCGAGCATCATGAAAAATAATTAATCGGAGCCTGTGGCTCTTTTCTTTATCTATGCTAACGCCCGATACCTAACCCTCACTAAGGTACCTTACTCAGGTAAAAACTAATCGCCTCGCGTTATCGACAGCTCCAAGATCTCTGCATCATTTTGTATTTCAACATATTGCCAGTTGGCCTTCTCAAGGAACCTGGGCACATCCTGGCGCGAACCACTGTCTTTAAGCTGTACCCGCAGCACTTCGCCACCGGGCAACTGCTTGAGAGCCATCTTTAGCTTAACCAAGGCCAGTGGACATCGGTAGTGGGTTAAGTCAATAAAAGTCATAATGATCTTGCTAAAGGCAAACTCGGGCTATTATCCTAAGTCTCCAGTGAAACCACAAGCGAACAATGGCAGCAATTCGCTAGCCACATCTGCCAGACAAACGGAACTAATTAGCTTGCTGTGGTTCCAACTAAACAGACCCAGTTATCTATAATCGCTAAGGATAAGTTTGAGTAAAGTTAACAAAGCAAAATCCCTGGTTGCCGGCGCCTTGTCGATGGCCCTGTTCTCTATCGCCCCCTTAGGATTTGCCAATAATGATCTGCCGGATCTGGGCACCGCGGCGGTGAACACCTTTAGCCTGGAGAAGGAAAACAGTTACGGCGACGCCTATATGCGGGTGATCCGCTCATCGGCGCCCATGCTTAACGATCCTGTACTCAATCAATACCTGACCGAGCTGGGTAACCGTCTGGTGGCCCATGCGACTGGTGTGAAGACTCCCTTCTCTTTCTTCTTGCTAAGAAATGATGAGATCAACGCTTTCGCCTTCTTCGGCGGACATGTGGGCGTGCATACGGGATTGTTCCTTAATGCCGATAACGAGAGCCAGATAGCCTCGGTACTGGGCCACGAGATCACCCACGTGACCCAGAGACACCTGGCGCGCTCTCTCGAGGCGCAGCAGAAGAGTTCTCCCGCAACTATCGCGGGCCTGCTCGGCGCAATTTTGCTCACCATTGCCGCACCTCAGGTGGGAATGGCCGCCATGGCGACCACTCAGGCACTGGCGACTCAGGCACAGATCAACTACACCCGCCTACACGAGAAGGAGGCGGACCGTATCGGCATGCAGATCCTGGTGGACGCGGGATTCGATCCTAACGGCGCGGCAGACTTCTTTTCCAAGCTAGCCACTCGCTACCGCTTTACCACCAAGCCGCCACAGATGTTGCTGACCCACCCGCTGCCGGAATCACGTATCGCCGAGGCCAGAAACCGCGCGGCGCAATATCCTCACAGATATGTGCCCGATAACCTGGATTTTCAGCTGGCCAAGGCGCGTATTCAGGTGCGCTTCTCCAGTTACAGCGAAGAGGCGGCGCTCGCCCTGTTTAACGACCTGATCAGGAAGCACAGCTACGAGTTTGAGGAGGCGGCTCTGTACGGTAAGGCACTTGCCCTGCTGCGTGCAGACAAGGCCAAGGAGTCTGAGGTCATCGTAGACCAGCTACTCGCTAAGGATCCCAACAACCTGTTTTATATCGATACTAAGACAGATCTCTTGCTTGAAAGGCATGAGCACCAACAGGCGATCGATCTACTCACACGAGAGCGTAAGCTAAAACCCACCTCTCAGGTGATCAATATCAACCTGGCCAATGCGCTGATCGAGAGCGGTCAGGCGAAGCAGGCCATTCCCCTACTGGAGGATATGATCTTCCTGGATAAGCAGAATCAGCTGCCGCTACAGCTGCTGAGCGACGCCTATAAGCAGACTGGCAACCGTGCCATGGAGCATTTTGCCAAGGCAGAGACCATGGCGCTGGCCGCCGACTATGATGGCGCCATCGATCAGCTCAACTTTGCCTACCGTTTGTCGGAGAAAAATCCGCTGCAGCTGGCAAAAATTGAGGCCAGGATCCGCCAATTCAAGCAATCTAAGAAGCAACTCGAACTGCTCTAAAGCAATCACAAACTGCTTTAAACCAATAAAGGTGAGCCAAAGCCCTGTGACTCGGCTCACCTTTTGCAGTAGAATGACGGCAAATTTCTAGATATGGATAGAACTGCCATGACGCAAGTAAGCATAATTCATAACCCTCGTTGCTCTAAGAGCCGCCAGACCCTGGCGTTGCTTGAAGAGAAAGCCTGCGACATCCAAGTGATCGAGTACCTCAAGACGCCGCTGACTAAGGTAGAGATCCGCAGCATCCTAGATAAACTCGGCCTGGCGCCACGTGAGCTGATGCGCACCAAGGAAGAGGAATACAAGGCGCAAAACCTGGCCGCAGTCACCGATGATGAGGCACTTATCCAGGCCATGGTCGACACCCCTAAGCTTATCGAGCGTCCTATCGTACTGGCTAACGGTAAGGCTGCGATCGGTAGACCCCCAGAAAATGTACTGGCCATTCTGTAAGGCTGAAAGTTCATATGAGCTCAAAGACACTGTTTCAAATTAGCCGCGCGGCCTATGTGGCACTGCTCCTGATGATGACCGCCTGGTTCGGCAATCAAGGATTGACCGGCCAATACTCAATGATCTTCAGCCTGCTGTGGATCTTGCCCCTGTTGGCACCACTTAAGGGGATCTTGACCGGCCAACCCTACACCTACGCCTGGGCGAGCTTCATCATCTGCCTCTACATGTTGCATGGACTGACCTTGCTCTATGTCACCGAGACGGCATTGGCATTCGCCATCTGTGAGGTAGCGCTGCTGACCCTCCTGATGATCACGCTGCCCTTCTACGCCCGTATCCGCGGCCGGGAATTGGGGCTTGGGCTGAAGAAGCGCAAGAAATAGACTGCACAGAATAGATAATGCTGAAGTGATAGCACTGAATTGCTAGCACTGAAACATAAAAAGGCACCTAAAGGTGCCTTTTTTGTACTCGTATCTTAAGCGTAACGTATGGTGCTCACCAGATAAACGCTACAAGCGCAGCATCTCTTTCACGAAGGGAATGGTTAACTTACGCTGATGCACCAGGGAGGCCTTATCCAAGCGGTCGAGTACATCGAATAGGGTTCGCAGATCCCGCGCCAATCGATTGAGCAGGAAACGGCCCACGTCTTCCGGTAACTGCAATCCACGCATCGCCGCACGGCGTTGCAGCGCGGCCAGCTTCTCCTCATCGGCCATGGGTTGCAGCTGATAGGTCAATCCCCACTGCATGCGAGACACCAGATCCGGCAAGGCAAATCCCGCATCGCTGGCCGTTGCACTGGCACTCACTACCAGGGCGCATCGCTTGTGCTCAGCCACCCGGTTATAGAGATCGAATAGCGCCTCTTCCCACAGGGGATGTCCGGCTATGGCATCGATATCATCGATACAGACGAGATCCAACTGTTCCAGCCCCTCTAACAGCTCGGTAGATATACTGGCATGAATACCCAGTGGCAGATAGAAGCTGCTGCGATTGAGCTCATTGGCTCTGGCACAGGTGGCGTGCATCAGATGGGTACGCCCGGCCTTGACCGGCCCCCACAGATATACCGCCTTGTCGGCTCGCCCTTCGGCACATGCCTGTAAGCTCTGGATCAGCTCGTCATTGCCGGCCGCGGGATAATAACTGTTGAAGGTCTCATCGTCGGGCAGATAGACGGGTAAAGAAAGTTGTACCGGAGAATGGGGTGACACGTATAGGGATCTCGATCTTATCTTAAGTGTGTATTGCCTGGGCGACCTAATTTAGCACTCAGTCTATTACCATTAGGCGCCCAGCTTACCTTAACGTCCTTGCCAAATATACTCATGGCGCGGAGTCTGTGACGATGATAACGGATCCACCATTTCATCGCCGCCCAATTCAGACTGGCTGTTTAACAAATTGGGATTATCTAACAGAGCCGAACCGTTTGCCGGCTCCATACTGCGGATCTTGGGCTCCAGGCTGATCAAACGATATAGATCTTCCTCGCTGCCGAAGAGCTCCAAAGAAAACTCGGCGCTGATCCCCTGAACCTTGGTCAGCGATACAGACTTAACCGCGCTGAGTTGATGCAGGTACTTCTCGATATCCAGCAGCTGCTGACGGTCAGTGATCTCAACAAAGGTGAGCCGGGTACTGTTGGCCTCACCGCTATCGGCGATGGCATAACGCGCCACATAGTATTGACTGATCGCCCCAAAGATCTCAGACACTGCCACATCCATCCCCTTCACCTGAGTCGACAGCGTGATCAAAGGGTTAAATAGTGGCTGATCGCTGCTTGTTGGATAGAGGGCGAGCTGAATATTCACCAGTTCGTCAGGCAGAGTGTCCAGTGACACCATGGCAAAATAGTCACTGCCATAACGCTGACTGGCCTTAGCCACGTTATCGGCAAACATGCCACGCACATCGGTGACACTGATGGCCATGGCATCATCCAGATCCATCATAGGCAACAACATAGGAACGCCACGGGACTGAGAGAGGTTGGCAATCTGGCTACGGCTCTCCAACACTGAGGCGTCATTGAGTAGCTCACGCTTGCCTTCATTTTCCTGGGCCAACCACAAGAGTGTTAGTGGTCGTTGATTGCCCCACACGGGTAACTTAGCCTCACGCAACAGACTGATGATCTTGCTATGGTCGAACGAGGCCTGCAGATACTGCTCGCCATCCTGCTCCTGATATCCGAACTGGCGAATATAGGCGGTAGGCTGAGCTATCGCCTGAGCCACCAGGGGTTCGCTGAGGGCCATGCGATCGCCGGTATTTTTCAACACCACCTCTTCCATCGCCTGGCGTAGCGCCTGATTCTTCACCTGCTGGCTACGGTCGGCGATCTTAATCGCACTTCTATCCAGCTCGGTCACCTCGACGGCCGCTACATTAAGGCTCGCGGCGCAAAGCGCACCAGCAAGCATCACAGATAAAAAACTCTTAAACATCCGTATCTATATCTATTCACGAATACAATGGCGGCAGTGTAACACATAAGCCTTGACCATGCCTGTCTGCAAATAGGGGCAAATTCGCTTTTTTGCCCGCCATTGACGAGGCAGGCCGGAGAATGTGATCAAGATAAGTGCAAATATGCTAGCAAGACGTTAACATTGTGCGGTTTAGCCATAAAAAGAGAATAACAATGAAACGTTTAGCAATCCCCCTACAAGGCGCGCAGATGCTATTTGTCGCCTTTGGCGCCTTAGTATTGATGCCGCTGTTAACCGGGCTCGATACCAACGTCGCCCTCTTTACCGCCGGCATAGGCACCTTGCTCTTTCAGCTCGTGACCAAACGCCAAGTCCCCATCTTTCTCGCCTCCTCCTTCGCCTTCATCGCTCCCATCCTCTACGGTGTTCAGACCTGGGGAATTCCCGCGACCATGGGTGGCCTGATGGCGGCTGGATGCGTGTATCTGATACTGGCGACCTTAGTTAAATTTAGAGGCGATGCCTTCATCAAGCGCCTGCTGCCGCCGGTTGTCGTCGGCCCGGTGATCATAGTGATTGGTCTTGGTCTGGCGCCAGTCGCCGTGAACATGGCCCTGGGCAAGAGTGGTGATGGCGCCTTGGTGTTGGTCGACGCCGAACATGCGCTGCTAATCTCCCTCGCCTCGCTGTTGACCACTATCACAGTGGCGATCTTTGCCAAGGGCATCGTCAAGCTGATGCCGATTTTGGCGGGCATCATAGTCGGTTATGGCCTCAGCCTCTTCTTCGGTGTGGTAGATTTTTCTCCGGTTGCCCAGGCAAGCTGGCTCGCCATGCCTAACTTTGTGGCCCCTGAGTTTAACTGGCATGCCATCGCCTTCATGATACCCGTAGCCATCGCCCCGGCCGTCGAACATATCGGCGATATCCTGGCGATCTCTAACGTCACCGGCAAAGACTATATGAAGAAGCCCGGCCTGCACCGTACCCTGAGCGGTGACGGCATCGCCACCATTGCCGCATCGGCACTCGGTGGACCGCCAAACACCACCTACTCTGAGGTGACTGGCGCCGTGACCCTGACCAAGGCCTTTAATCCAGCCATCATGACCTGGACCGCCATCACCGCCATCTTGCTGGCCTTTATCGGCAAGCTCGGCGCCCTCATGCAGACCATTCCCGTGCCTGTGATGGGCGGCATCATGTGTCTACTGTTCGGTTCGATCGCCGCTGTCGGCCTTAACTCGCTGATTAAGAATCACGTCGATCTCAGCGAGCCAAGAAACCTCTGCATCGTGGGTGTCACCCTGGTCTTTGGTATCGGCGGAATGGCATTTGGTATCGGCTCTTTCAGCCTCACAGGTATAAGCCTATGTGGCATAGTGGCCATCACCATGAACCTCTTGCTGCCTGAGGTGCACGCCAATCAGGAACGAGAAGTCGCCTAAAGATTGCTGAATAGACACAAAAAAGCCCTTCATATGAAGGGCTTTTTTATATATCAATCTGACTGAAGTCAAAATCACTATGGCTGGGCCTTAGCAGTGATTAGGACTCACCCTCTTGATCTGCATATTTTGCCGCCGTATCGGCAATCAGGGTTTGTAACTCACCCTTCTGGTACATTTCGGTCAGGATGTCGCAACCGCCGATCAGCTCGCCTTCAACCCAAAGCTGTGGGAAAGTAGGCCAGTTCGCGTATTTAGGCAGCTCGGCACGGATATCGGGATGCTGCAAAATATCAACATAGGCAAATTGAGCACCGCAGTTAATCATGATCTGCGCCACTTGCGAAGAAAATCCACAGCTAGGTAGCTTAGGAGACCCTTTCATATATACGATGATAGGATTTTCAGCGATTTGCTGTTTGATTTTTTTTACAGTTTCGTTTGTGTCCATCTTCTTTCCTAAATTTTGCAGCAAAGCTACGTCAACAAATTTAGTCTATTGTACGCTAGGTTCACAGATAACGAAAACCTACTTTTTTCAGGGTTATTCACTGAGTTAGTGATACCGATTGAATTAATCTAAAAAATCAAACAAACAATGATTCACATCACAACTTTATCAGGTAGAATGTGCATCTGTGAGCAAACCTAAAAAGACAATTGAATGTCAATGGAGAAAAAACATGGCTTTTGAATTACCAGCACTGCCTTATGCGAAGAACGCACTCGAGCCCCATATTTCCCAGGAAACCATCGAGTACCACTATGGTAAGCATCACAACACCTATGTAGTGAAACTAAATGGTCTTGTTGAAGGTACTGAACTTGCCGAGAAAAGCCTAGAAGATATCGTTAAGACTTCTACTGGCGGCATCTTCAACAACGCAGCTCAAATCTGGAACCACACTTTCTACTGGAACTGTCTAGCGCCTAACGCTGGCGGTGCAGCTACTGGCGACATCGCCGCAGCAATCGACGCAGCCTTCGGTTCTTTCGATGCATTCAAGGCACAGTTCACCGATGCAGCCGTTAACAACTTCGGTAGCGCCTGGACTTGGTTAGTGAAGAAGGCTGACGGTAGCCTGGCCATCGTAAACACTAGCAACGCTGCAACCCCACTGACTGAAGAAGGTGTTACCCCCCTTCTGACTGTTGATGTTTGGGAGCACGCTTACTACATCGATTACCGTAACGTTCGTCCTGACTACATGGCAGCGTTCTGGAACCTGGTTAACTGGGAATTCGTTAACAGCAACTTCGCTGCTTAATCTGATTCGACCCAGTGTAAAAGGAGCCTCCCGGCTCCTTTTTTATTGCCTAAGAAACAGTACATCTTTGCAAATACGGCCATGTTTACGGTGAGATAAAACCCGCCAACGACTCAGAAATTCCGCTATCCAATACGCATTTTAGATGCCGGTGTTTGCTTTGTATCCGAAGAAGAGCGAGCCCCCTAACAAGGTTACACACAAACCGCACAAACCATCCGCTACAGTTGCAACTATTGCATTTGCAACTGTTTATCATTGTTTTTATTGTCTTTTTTGATACGCAGATCTCGTTTACAGACTATTATTAGTAGTAGGTCACTGATTTTCAGTTGTCCCTTAAGACATATCGTTGGCTTTTCAGGGGGTGGAACATGGGCATTTTCGAGCATTATCAACAGCGCTATGAAAAAAAACTAGACGAAGAATATTCGCTACAAGAGTTCCTGGCTATCTGTAAAGAAGACAGGATCGCCTACGCATCGGCGGCCGAGCGTTTGCTGACCGCCATCGGCAAGCCAGAGGTCATAGACACCTCTAAAGATCCTGTGCTCAGCCGCATCTTCTCCAACAGACTTATCTCTCGCTATCCCGCCTTTAAAGACTTCTATGGCATGGAAGACGCTATCGAACAGATCGTCGCCTACCTCAAGCATTCGGCCCAGGGGCTGGAAGAATCTAAACAGATCCTTTACCTGCTCGGCCCTGTGGGCGGTGGTAAATCATCCCTGGCCGAGAAGCTCAAGTCGCTGATGCAACACGTTCCCATCTATGTCTTGAGCGCCAAGGGGGAACGCAGCCCGGTCAACGACCATCCCTTCTGCCTGTTTAATCCAGAGGAAGATGGAGAGCTGCTTAAGCGCGAGTACAATATCCCAGAACGCTACCTAAAGACCATCATGTCGCCCTGGGCGGTAAAACGCCTGCATGAGTTTGGCGGCGATATCTCCCAGTTCAAGGTGGTTAAAGTCTTCCCCGCCATCCTAGATCAGGTGGGGATCGCCAAGACAGAGCCCGGCGATGAGAACAACCAGGATATCTCCTCTCTGGTGGGTAAGGTCGACATACGTCAGCTCGAACATTACGCCCAGCATGACGCCGATGCCTACTCCTACTCGGGCGCCCTGTGCCGAGCTAACCAGGGCTTGATGGAGTTCGTCGAGATGTTTAAGGCGCCGATTAAGGTGCTGCACCCCTTGTTGACCGCCACCCAGGAGGGCAACTACAACGGTACAGAAGGCCTGTCGGCCCTGCCCTTCAACGGCATCATATTGGCTCACTCTAATGAATCGGAATGGACCAGCTTTAGAAACAACAAGACTAACGAAGCCTTCCTGGATAGGGTCTACATAGTCAAAGTGCCCTATTGCCTGCGGGTGTCAGAAGAGATACAGATCTACGAGAAACTGCTGACCAACTCAGAGTTGGCTCAGGCGCCGTGTGCGCCCTATACCCTGGAGACGCTGGCGCAGTTTAGCGTACTGTCGCGTATCAAGGCGCCGGAAAACTCTTCTATCTACTCTAAGATGCGGGTCTATGATGGTGAGAGCCTCAAAGATACCGATCCTAAGGCCAAGTCTTATCAAGAATATCGCGACTATGCCGGGGTCGATGAGGGAATGCAGGGGCTATCGACCCGTTTCGCCTTTAAGATCCTCTCAAAGGTGTTTAACTTCGACCATAGCGAGATAGCCGCCAATCCTGTGCACCTCTTCTACGTACTGGAACGCCAGATCGAACAGGAACAGTTCCCTGCCGAAACGGCTGAGCGTTACATGGAGTTTTTAAAAGGTTATCTCACCCCTAAATATATCGAATTTATCGGTAAAGAGATCCAGACAGCCTATCTGGAATCTTATTCGGAATATGGCCAGAACATCTTCGACCGTTATGTCACCTATGCCGACTTCTGGATCCAGGATCAGGAGTATCGGGATCCAGAGACAGGCCAGCTGTTCGATCGCGCCGCGCTCAATGCCGAGCTGGAGAAGATAGAGAAGCCTGCGGGGATCAGTAACCCGAAAGACTTCCGCAACGAGATAGTTAACTTCGTGCTGCGTGCCAGAGCCAACAACGAGGGCTCAAATCCACTATGGACCAGCTATGAGAAGCTACGCACTGTGATCGAGAAGAAGATGTTCTCCAACACGGAAGATCTTCTGCCGGTCATCTCCTTCAACACCAAGACCTCTACAGACGATCAGCGTAAGCACGACGACTTTGTTAATCGCATGATGGAGAAAGGCTACACCAAGAAACAGGTCAGACTCCTGTCTGAGTGGTATTTACGGGTTCGTAAATCATCTTGATCACCCGTACACGGGGAGCTTGCTCCCCGCTAGTCTTGGGAGGTGCGCATGGCTAATTTTATTGATAGAAGATTGAATACTAAGGGAAAGAGTACAGTCAATCGTCAACGTTTTATCAACCGCTATAAGCAACAAATCAAAAAGGCCGTCAGTGACGCCGTGACCAGACGCAGCGTGACCGACATAGATAAGGGCGAGAAGATCAGTATCCCGACTAGGGATATCAGCGAGCCAACCTTTCATCAGGGACAGGGCGGCATGCGCGAGCGCGTTCACCCAGGCAACGATCAATTCTCCCGCGGCGACAAGGTTGAACGTCCCCCCCAAGGTGGCGGCCAAGGCAGCGGTCAAGGAGATGCGTCCAATTCCGGCGAAGGCCAAGATGACTTCGTGTTTCAGATCTCTAAAGATGAATACCTCGAGTTACTGTTTGAAGATCTGGAACTGCCAAACCTGCAGCGCAATCGCCTCAACAAGCTAGTGGAGTACCAAACCTATCGCGCCGGTTTTACCAACGATGGCGTGCCGGCCAACATCAACATCATTCGCTCGCTGCGCTCATCACTGGCGCGTCGAATCGCCATGTCCTCCTCTAAGAAGGCGCTGCTGAATGAGCTCAAGGCGGAACTAGAGGCGCTTGAGCAGACCCCTGGTTCGGAAGCAGAGAAGATCATCGCCCTGAAAGAGCAGATAGCAGAGTTAGAGGCTAAGATCGCCAAGGTCCCCTTCATCGACACCTTCGATCTCAGGTACAACAACTTCGCCAAACGCGAGGTGCCCTCGAGCCAGGCGGTGATGTTTTGTCTCATGGATGTGTCTGGCTCCATGGATCAGGCCACCAAGGACATGGCCAAACGCTTCTATATCTTGCTCTACCTGTTTCTTACCCGTACCTATAAGAATCTGGAGGTGGTTTATATCCGACACCACACTCAGGCGAAAGAGGTAGACGAGCACGAGTTTTTCTACTCCCAGGAAACCGGCGGCACCATAGTCTCCAGCGCCCTCAAGCTGATGCATGAGATCCAGCGAGAGCGTTACCCCGAGAGTGAATGGAACATCTATGCTGCCCAGGCGTCGGATGGCGATAACTGGGCCGATGACTCCCCCACCTGTCGGCAGTTGCTGGAACACAAGTTACTGCCCGTGGTGCGTTACTTTAGCTATATCGAGATCACCAACCGCGCCCATCAAACCCTGTGGCGCGAATATGAAGGACTACAGAAGACTCACGACAATATTGCAGTTCAGCACATTAAACAGGCCGAGGACATTTACCCTGTATTTAGAGAACTGTTTAAGAAACAAGCTGTTTAGGGGGCCTTATGAGTTCAAAAAAGAAGCGCACTGTATTAAATGATGGACCAGACTGGACCTTCGAGCTATTAGAAACTTACCTTGCTGAGATCAAACGCGTGGCGGATCACTACCGCCTGGACACCTATAAAAACCAGATAGAGGTGATCACCGCCGAACAGATGATGGACGCCTATGCGGGCATAGGCATGCCCATAGGCTATACCCATTGGTCTTTTGGTAAGAAGTTTATCGAAACCGAGCAAGGTTATAAGCGTGGCCAGATGGGCCTGGCCTACGAGATAGTGATTAACTCAGATCCCTGCATCGCCTACCTGATGGAGGAGAACACCATTACCATGCAAGCGCTGGTGATGGCCCACGCCTGTTTCGGTCACAACAGCTTCTTCAAGAGCAACTATCTGTTTAAGACCTGGACGGACGCCAGTTCGATCATCGACTATCTGGTGTTTGCCAAAAACTATGTCAGAGAGTGTGAAGAACGCTATGGCGAGGAGCAGGTAGAGCTGGTATTGGATTCCTGCCATGCCCTGATGAACTATGGTGTGGATCGTTATAAGCGCCCCAGCGAGATCTCTCTCAAAGAGGAAAAGGTCCGTCAGAAGGAACGAGAGGCTTACCTGCAGAGCCAGGTTAACGATCTCTGGCGCACCATCCCCCTTACCCCTGACACCCAGAAACAGCAGGCTGCGCCCAATTTTCCCGCCGAGCCCCAGGAGAATATTCTCTACTTCATCGAAAAGAATGCGCCCCTGCTCGAGCCCTGGCAACGGGAGATAGTGCGGATCGTACGCAAGATGGGGCAGTATTTCTATCCTCAGAGACAGACCCAGGTGATGAACGAAGGCTGGGCCACCTTCTGGCACTACACCATTCTCAATCACCTCTACGATGAGGGACTGGTCTCCGACCGTTTCATGATTGAGTTTTTAAAAAACCATACCAATGTGATCGCCCAGCCGAGCTATAACAGCCCTTACTATTCGGGGATCAACCCCTATGCCTTGGGCTTTAATATGTTTGTCGACATCCGCCGTATCTGCGAGTCCCCCACAGAAGAGGACAAACGCTGGTTTCCCGATATCGCCGGTAGCAACTGGCTAGATACCCTGCACTTTGCCATGGAAAACTTTAAGGATGAGAGCTTTATCAGCCAATATATGTCGCCTAACATCATTCGTCAGTTCAAGTTTTTCAGCATCTTGGACGATGACAAGAAGAACTACCTCAGCATTTCGGCGATTCATGATGACCTGGGTTATCAAGAGATCCGTCAGACCCTGTCACAGCAGTACAATCTGTCAAATCTTGAACCCAACATTCAGGTGCAGAGCGTGGCCATCTCTGGCGATCGCTCCTTGACCCTACGCTACATCCCCATCAATCGCATTCCTCTAGACAAAAGCTGTCAGGAGGTGGTCAAACACCTGCACAGGCTTTGGGGCTTTAATGTTACCTTGGAGGAGCTCAACGAACAGGGCGAGCCGATAGTGATTGCCAGCTGCCCGGAGAAGCTTTCGGAATCCGAACCTGCGGCTTAGAGGCATAAAAAAAGCGCCACCAGGGCGCTTTTTCTATTTCAGACTCGCTATTAAGCGAATTTGAAATCCACGTGCTCGATCATAGGCTTGAACGCGTGACGTTGCATAGCTTGAACACGAACTTTAACTTCTTTACCGTCTAGAACGATAGTGATGTCGTTGTTGTAGAAATCATCGTTAGTTTGGATGTTGATGATTGAACGGTGTTCGAATTCGATAGAAACGGCTTCTTTGCCCGCACCATAGATAACTGCAGGAACTTTACCAGCATGACGTAGGCGGCGGCTCGAACCTTTCCCAACTTCAGTGCGGGTTTGTGCGGTAATTGTGTAAGACATAATTTACTCACTTAAATCAATAGTAATATAGGTGGTCATCGTTTTCGACCAACGATGACCTCATTTAAAGCGGGCGAATATTAGCACAGTGATCCGGCTTTAACAAACCTTAAGTGAGTTAACGCCGGCATTTAGCTTACCAGGTACGGACCGGGCCGGTATCGACGTGCACAAATCCCGAGCTTGGGTAATAGCCTACCCCACCGAGTTTAAGGGAGATCGCCGCATCACGCAGATCTTTAAGATTGACGTCTGGCAACGCGATGTCCATCGCCATCCCCTTCATGTGATAACTCTTCTTCGCGACACCTGAGCTGCGACTGGCCAGCATCTGATTGGTCTTAGGCGAACGATAACCTGAGATCACATGAAAGTCTTCATCAACCTGTAAAGTCTGCTTCAGCGAGAACAGTAGATCGAATAGACGCTTATCCATGGGCGCCGTTTCGTTTTGACGATGATCTCGCAATAGGTGATTAAAATCATTCAAGGTATTTGTTTGATAATCACCATCAACCCAATAGCTTCCCTGCCCCCGTTCTCCGGTGTGTCGATTGTAAAACCCTAAGGCTCTTACTCCTTGTGTCGAGTGGCTCGCTCGAGCTTTAGACGGCACCATAGAAAACATTGCTACACCACCTAGGCCTAATAACAACTGCCTACGCGCAGGACAAACTATCGTCACATCAACACCACCGTTTACTTTTTAACCAAAACAGCGGACAAATTAACCTTAAATAGCGGGGAGATCAAGTGTTAGTTGATGCCTAAGCCTGATAAACACTGGGCTAGCGGCTATTTGGCAGCCTGAAGACTCAGGCTAATATTTTGATTCTTTTTGTATATGTCGTCCCTGAACTGAGCAACATTGTCGCCGTCCAGCCAAGAGGTCCAATACACCAGATGTATTGGCAGGCCAGCATCGAAGGCAAACCATTGGGTCTTATCTCGCTCAATTTGCATGCGCACCCAGGTCTGCTTATCTCGCACTAGGTTTGAGGCCATCCAGTTGGCTAACTGTTCGACTTTCTCTACCCGAATGCAACCCGATGACAGTGCCCTGTCACTACGTTGGAACAAGGCCTTGTCTGAGGTGTCATGGAGATAGACGCTATACTCATTCGGAAAGAAGAACTTATACCGCCCTAGCGTATTGCCAACTCCAGGCTTTTGCACCAGACGGTAGGGAAATTTGCCCTTTGCGATGTCGCGCCACTCATCGTCACTCTTAATAACACGCTCTCCCTGATAGTTAAACACCTCGAAATTTCGGCTGCTGATATAGCTGCCATCCTCCCTCACCTTGGGCAGCAAATCATGGGTTAACAAGCGACGGGGCACCCGCCAACTGGGATTGAGTACCAAATTTTTTATTTCACCACTGATAATGGGCGTCGGACGGTAGGGCTTACCAACGATCACCTTAGATTTAAGTGCCACGCGATTATCATCCACCAGCCACATCTCGTAGGCGGGGATGTTGATCAGCAGATAGCGCTCCCCTATGCCGGCAAGATATTTAGCCCGATCAATAAAATTAAATGCCAGCAGCTGCGCGCGCGCTCTTGGGGTGCGATTAAGCCAACCCAAGGTAGCGGGGCCGATGATGGCATCGGGCTTGAGGCCGTGGCGGGTCTGAAACTTAATCAGCGCCTCTTTTAACGTCTCATCAAAATACTGCTCACTGGTATCGCCTTGGGGGTAGTCGCCAAGGGCCTGCAGGCGCGCTCTTATCTCAGGGATCGCCCTATGGCTATCGCCAAGCCTTAACCAGCCTTCCACGGCCAGTGGCGACCATGATTCATGACCGGCCAACCACAACAGATAACGCACCCGATTACTCAACATCAGATAGTCTGGCACATGGGGCTCGCTGGCAATCACCGCGGCAAAGGGATCCTTAAGCTCAGAGGAAAAGTTTCCAGTCGGTATCCCCTGACGCTGCCAGAATTTGGCTGCCGCCTCTGCAATGGGATAGAGCTTTTCGGGGGGCAACGGCAGCGCTGCCGCTAGCTGCTGACGATAATGGTCAAACTCGCTGGAAGCATCGGCAAGATGAATCACCTCAATCTGATTAAGCAACGCCTGATTTCCCGCGGCGAGTCGCTCGTCGGCTACAACCAGGCTTGACCAGCACAGCAGAAGCAATATGAAAATGCGTCTCAAAGCCATAAATACCTCCTTGGATAATTATGGCTCATAGATCTCAGGCCAACCTAGGCGACTAAAGACGGATTTTTTATAAGCTAGTGCCCGGTCCATACAAACCGGGCATGTTGATACAGCGGATTAGAGCGGCAATTAATGCTTTGCGGAGTGGGCTATCAACTCAGGGTAGAGCGTGTGACTAGAGTTTTCCCCGTAGCAGGGTAATGCCTTAGCTGCCAGTTTTCGTTCCCTTTTTCACGGTTGTCACGAATATAGTTAAAGTAACAATAGGTGTTACTGAGGCTTAGGGAAGGTGCGAACAAGTCGTCGCACAGCTCTGGCTTTGATAGCAGCGACAGTTCAAGGCATTCAACTGAGGGCATGCCGAGGCCTGCTGAAGTTGAATAACGCCGAAATGGTGTTGCTATCAAAGCCCCGCAGGGCGAGGCTTACAGCGGTATTTGCTGCGTTACAGTTCTTGCGAAGGACTAGGGCCATTCGCTGCAAACTGTGCCTTGCATCTATCCACTTTAAGCACACGCAGAGCAAGCATCGCACAGCTCTGGCTTTGATAGCAGCGACAGTTCAAGGCATTCAACTGAGGGCATGCCGAGGCCTGCTGAAGTTGAATAACGCCGAAATGGTGTTGCTATCAAAGCCCCGCAGGGCGAGGCTTACAGCGGTATTTGCTGCGTTACAGTTCTTGCGAAGGACTAGGGCCATTCGCTGCAAACTGTGCCTTGCATCTATCCACTTTAAGCACACGCAGAGCAAGCACGGGACTTATTCGCACCTTCCTTAGGTCCCCACCTGAGTACCAATAGATAATATCGGTCGAACCACCAAATGACGCGTCATCATGAGATGCTAACTGGTGGTCGCTGTTATCTAACAAACCTTCCCAAAGCTGACGACAGAAATCACCTTGTAACTGGGTACCGTTGTTGCCGCCGGTTTGCGTCGTCTTACCCAATGGATAACCTGTGGTGGTGGAGTCAATTGTGCCGTCGCCAAAGCAGGCTAGATCGACCACATGGCCGCTGGCTCCGGAAGCGGCCCAACAACTGTGATAGAGTGACACGCCTGAGGTAAAGGCGGAAAATGCTCCCTTCGCCGCACTGTCGTGGGCATCCTGGCTTAATGAAACAAATCTGGGCAATGCAACCACCGCCAGAATAGCCAACACCACAATCACCACGACTAACTCAATCAGGGTAAACCCGCTCATTTTACGCATATCGATTCACGACCTTAATAATGGTTCCATTAAACAATTCGTTCGTTGTATTACTGAGGAAGATGCGAACAGGTCTCATGTGTGCTCTGTGTCGGCTTACAGACCTGGATGCAGGCGTGGTTCACGGCAAATGGCCCAATTCCTTTGCAAGAAGCACAACACAGCAGATAGGCCTGTAAGCCACGCCCTTCGGGGCTTATTCGGGGCTTATTCGCAATTTCCATAACTTCCCAAAACCCCATCAAGCACATGATAAAAATTAGATAACACTATGATTTATAACGAGTAAATAGAGTTTTCACACAAACAAAAAGGCCCCAACTTGCGTTGAGGCCTTTTTGTCACCAAATGATGGTACCCGAGGCCGGACTTGAACCGGCACGCTGTTACCAGCGAGGGATTTTAAATCCCTTGTGTCTACCAATTCCACCACTCGGGCAAAGTGTGTTTTACCGCATCGTTGCACTAAAACATAAAGTGGAGGCGCGACCCGGAGTCGAACCGAGATCGACGGATTTGCAATCCGCAGCATAGCCATTCTGCCATCGCGCCTTAGGCTAAGATTGGAGCGACATATCGGGTTCGAACCGATGACCTATACCTTGGCAAGGTATCGCTCTACCAACTGAGCTAATGTCGCCTATTTCATCTTATTTCGCGTCAGCGTCTTACCAATGTTTCCCCTGACTGCGGAATGGCATTCTACCGATTTACCCTCAAGTGTCAACGCCCTATTTCACCTTAATGCACTGTTTGCACACTAAGTGATCGCATTGCATTTTAATTGTTCGATTCGTCGGTAAGATCTGCCCATGCGGCCATAATGTAGCTCACCATAGACCAAAACGTTAGGATAGCCGCCACATAAAACAGCCCCATAGCCGTATAAGTCAGAAAATCATTGGGCTTCCAGATCAGGCCTATGATGGCCACCATCTGCGCCGCCGTCTTATATTTACCTATCCAGGACACAGCCACCGCACCGCGCTTCCCTATCTCGGCCATCCATTCACGCAGTGCAGAGATCACTATCTCGCGGCCAATCATAAACAGCGCAGGCAAGGTCAACCAGATATTCTGATATTCGGCGACCAAGAGTACCAGCGCAGTGGTGACCATGATCTTGTCGGCCACCGGGTCCAAAAATGCACCAAATCGAGTCGATTGCTGTAATTTTCGCGCCGCATAGCCATCTAATGCGTCGGTCACCGCCGCCAGCCAGAAAACGAAGGCTGCCGCGAAGGGTGACCAGCTATAGGGCACATAAAAAAGCACTACAAAAACAGGTAGTAATATTAATCTAAAAAATGTGAGAGCTATCGGTACATTAAACGGCATGTGAAAACCAATTATCTAAAAGCAGCGCCAATCTTGCCTTAATTTTCTCACCCTCGCAACGCATCATGTATTGTTTGTGCCATTTCTAGGCTAATGCCCGGCACTTTAGACAACTGCGCTACGCTGGCTCCCTTAACTTGCTGTAATCCCCCGAGGTATTGCAGCAGCGCCTTCCGACGCTTTGGTCCGACGCCCGGGATAGACTCGAGTGTCGAGGTATTACGCGTCTTCTGACGTTTGTTACGATGGCCTGTGATGGCAAAACGGTGCGACTCATCGCGAATGTGTTGAATCAGGTGCAGCGCACCTGAATCTGCCGGCAAACTAAAGGCCACCTCGTTTTCGCCATAGATGAGGGTCTCGAGTCCGGGCTTACGCCCCTCCCCCTTGGCCACGCCGATGAGTGTCGGCGCCACATCCAGATGAGCAAACTTTTCATTCACCACCTTCTGGGCAATTCTCAGCTGCCCCATACCACCATCGATAAACAGGACATCGGGTATCTTACCGTCTGCCTCTATCTTATCGAAGCGGCGGCCAATCGCCTGTTTCATCGCCGCATAATCATCCCCCGGGGTGATGCCATTAATATTATAACGGCGATATTCCCCCTTGGCCGGACCTTCGCGGTTAAAGACCACACAGGAGGCAACCGTGCTCTCGCCCATGGTATGGCTGATATCGAAACATTCCATGCGATTGATCGCCTGGCTCTGCTCCAGCGCTTCTTCTAACAATAGGAAACGCTCTTCGACGGTATTTTGATGAGACAGCCGCGTCTCAACCGCATTTTTGGCGTTGGCATC
This sequence comes from Shewanella sp. Isolate7, assembly GCF_022398425.1. Lineage (NCBI taxonomy): Bacteria > Pseudomonadati > Pseudomonadota > Gammaproteobacteria > Alteromonadales > Shewanellaceae > Shewanella > Shewanella sp. Isolate7. The sequence continues at coordinate 25,568 of NZ_JAKEVJ010000061.1, forward strand.
GGCGATACGCAAGAAACTGGCGCGCTCGCTACGCACCTTGGTCTTGATCAGCAGACGCTTGTTAGAAGCCTGAGCTATCGCGTCTTCGAGCTCATGAATATCGTCAAACTCGTGGCTGACCACTATCTCCCGTGGCAGGGTGCGCTGGCTGTCGAGATTCAGATAAAACTGCAACATGAAGGCGCGCAGTACCTCGCTGACCTCTGTCTCGTCGGGCACACTCGGATAATAGCTGCGACTACCGAAGATCTTACCGCTGCGAATAAACAGCAGATGAAAACAAGCGATCCCCGACGCATAGTAGGCGCCAATCACATCCATGTCACCGGAATCGCTGGAGACCTCCTGCTGCTCGGCGACGCGGCGCAGCGCGCTTATTTGGTCGCGATAACGGGCGGCTTCTTCATAATCGAGCGCCAACGCCGCCTGTTCCATCTTAGCAACTAAGGTGGCGATCACCTGCTGATCCTTGCCCCGCAGAAACAGGCTCGCCAACTTCACCTGCTCGCCGTAATCCTCATCGCTTATCTTACCCACACAGGGGGCGCTGCAGCGGGCGATTTGATATTGCAGGCAGGGACGAGAGCGCGCCTTATAATAAAGATCGTCGCATTGACGGATAGGAAACAGCTTCTGCATCAGATGCAGGCTCTCTCTCACCGCGCCGCCGTTAGGATAGGGCCCAAAATACTGGCCCTTCTCTCGCTGAGGCCCACGGTGATAGGCCAGTCTTGGATGTCGATGGCCACTCAAGAAGATATAGGGATAAGACTTATCGTCTCTGAGCAGCACATTGTATCTGGGCATGTACTGCTTGATGTAATCGTTTTCCAGGATCAGTGCATCTGTCTCGCTGGGGGTCAGGGTCACATCGATGTTGGCGATGTGAGAGACCAGCGCCTGGGTCTTTACATTAGGGAGATTACGTCTGAAATAGGAGCTTAGGCGTCTCTTGAGATCTTTAGCCTTACCCACATAGATGACGACACCGTCGGCGTCATACATACGGTAGACGCCGGCGGAGGAAGAAACGGTTTTTAAAAATTGGGTAGCATTGAAGCTGTCTGTCACATCGAGCCCATCATCGCGCAGGTTAACAAATTAGAATTGGCCAGTATCCAACATCTTATAACGGATCGCCAGCCTAGTGAGCTCGACATCGCCACTGATCCCAAGCTTGGCAAATAAACGATATCGATAGCTATTGACCGTCTTGGGACTCAGGTTGAGCTGCTCGGAGATGTCACTGACCCGTTCGCCATTGGTGATCATCATCATGATCTGCAATTCGCGTTCAGACAGCGACTTAAACGGGTTATCTTCCGACTGATTAAACTGACTCAGCGCCATCTGCTGAGCGATCTCAGGTGACAGATAGCGCTGACCATGGGCCACCTGACGAATCGCCTGTATCACCTCGGGTGGCGTTGCCCCCTTGGTCAGATAGCCTGAGGCACCGGCCTGCATCACCTTAGTCGGGAAAGGATCTTCGGTATGTATGGTCAAGACGATGATCTTGGCATGGGACTGATAGCGCAATATCTTCCGCGTCGCCTCGAGTCCGCCTATGCCGGGCATATTCATGTCCATCAGGATCACATCTGCCTCATTATTGCGGCACCACTGCACGGCAGATTCGCCATCCCCTGCTTCACCGACAACCTTGATACCGCGCTCATCCTCCAGGATGCGGCGGATGCCTGTTCTCACTAACTCATGGTCATCAACTAAAAATACGGAAATCAACGTGAATCTACCCTTCAGCGAATACTCGGCCCACATATACGGCATGTCGGCAACACTTGGTAATTTATCCCAAATGGGATAAAGAAGAAAGCGGAAATTAAGTTCAACTAAGCATATGAATTATAAGTGAACTATTTTTATCCGCAGCAAAGCTTAAGCCACAATTATAGCACTCGTTCCTCAGCCCTAGACGCCCAATCATACTAAAGCATTAATGCGCTAGCCCATAGATACGAAAAAGGATGCCGTAGCATCCTTTTTTATCAACTCGATTTATCGACTCAGCAGGCCGCTAGCCTAACGACCCAGGGACACAGACCCAGCCCTGCATCAAGACCCGAGCGCTACGGCTCATGGTGACCTTTTCGACCTGCCACTTGCCTGCCTGTTCACTGGCTTTGGCTCCCACCTTGAGGGTGCCAGAGGGATGGCCAAAACGCACGCTCTCTCGAGCCTGACCGCCAGCCGCCTGATTCACTAAGGTGCCGGGAATCGAAGCCGCGGTGCCTATAGCCACCGCTGCGGTGCCCATCATGGCATGATGCAGCTTACCCATAGACAGGGCGCGCACGTGCAGATCGATCTCATCTGCCGCAATCGCCTTGCCGCTGGAGGAGGTATAGGCCTTAGCCGGCGCAACAAAGGCTATCTTGGGCGTGTGCTGACGACCCGCCGCCTCGTCGAGCGACTTTATCAGCCCCATCTTGAGGGCGCCGTGTGCGCGTATGGTTTCGAAACGCTCAAGCGCTGCCGCATCGCCATTGATCGCCTCCTGAAGTTCGGTGCCCTGGTAACCGAGCTGCTCCGCCTTGAGGAAGATAGTTGGGATACCGGCATTGATAAATGTCGCATCGAAAACAGGCTCGCCCGGGACCTCAAGCTTATCGACCAGGTTACCGGTGGGGAACATATCTCCCTCGCCGTCTGCTGGGTCGACAAACTCCACCAGCACCTCGGCGGCCGGGAAGGTCACGCCATCGAGCTCAAAATCGCCCAGCTCCTGCACCTCGCCGTCCACCATAGGCACATGGGCGATGATGGTCTTATTGATGTTGGCCTGCCAGATCCGCACCACGGCGGTACCATTTTCAGGAAGCTTAGCCTTATCCACCAGCCCCTGACTAATGGCGAAGGCGCCAACCGCCGCCGTCAGGTTGCCGCAGTTACCGCTCCAGTCGACAAAGGGTTTGTCTATGGCCACCTGACCGAAGAGGTAATCGACATCATGGTCATCTCGCCGGCTCTTAGCCAGAATCACCGTCTTACTGGTGCTGGATGTGGCGCCGCCCATGCCGTCTGTCTGCTTACCATAGGGATCTGGACTACCTATCACCCGCAGCAGCAGGGCATCACGGGCCGGGCCCGGCTGCTGGGCATTTTTCGGCAGATCCGTTAACGCAAAAAAGACCCCCTTGCTGGTGCCGCCGCGCATATAGGTTGCCGGAATTTTCATCTGTTTCATTGGCTTATCCTTTTAAAAGCGGGCACGGCACATCTGCCCTACCCGCTATGACTGCCTTAGGCGTTCGCTTCTAGGAAATCCTGCGCGAAGCGCTGCAACACGCCGCCCGCCTGATAGACCAGCACCTCGTCGGCCGTATCTAAGCGACAGGTCACAGGCACCTCGACGCGCTCACCGTTTTGACGGGTGATCACTACAGTCAGATCCGCTCTCGGCGTTGGCTCACCGATCACATCGAAGGTCTCGCTGCCATCGATGCCATAGGTGTGGCGGTTCTCACCGGCCTTGAACTCCAGCGGTAACACGCCCATCCCCACTAGGTTAGTACGGTGGATACGCTCGAAACCTTCGGCGACGATCGCCTCAACACCGGCCAATCTCACCCCTTTGGCCGCCCAGTCACGGGAAGAACCCTGGCCATAGTCGGCGCCTGCGATAATGATCAGCGGCTGCTTACGATCCATATAGGTCTCGATCGCCTCCCACATGCGCATCACCTCACCTTCTGGCTCGAGACGAGTCAGTGAGCCTTGCTTCACTTCGCCGTCCACCAACGCCATCTCGTTGATCAGCTTAGGGTTAGCAAAGGTCGCGCGCTGAGCCGTGAGGTGATCGCCCCTGTGAGTCGCGTAGGAGTTAAAGTCGACTTCCGGCAGCCCCATCTTGGCCAGATACTCACCTGCCGCACTGCTGGCCAGGATGGCGTTTGAAGGCGAGAGGTGATCTGTGGTGATGTTATCGCCCAGTACTGCTAGCGGACGCATCCCCTTGAGGGTACGCTCACCGGCCAATGCGCCTTCCCAATATGGCGGACGACGAATATAGGTACTCTGTGGGCGCCAGTCGTACAGCGGATTGACATCTTCGCCATAGTCCACCGCCAAGTCGAACATTGGGGTATAGATATCCCTAAATTGCTGCGGCTTCACGCTCGCCTTGACGATAGCGTCGATCTCCTCATCGCTCGGCCAGATATCTTTTAGGCGAATCGGCTCGCCCTTGGCATCATGACCTAAGATATCTTTCTCGATATCGAATCTGATGGTGCCTGCGATAGCATAAGCTACCACCAATGGCGGCGAGGCCAGAAATGCCTGCTTAGCATAAGGGTGGATGCGGCCGTCGAAGTTACGATTACCCGACAGCACGGCGGTGGCATAGAGGTCTCTGTCGATCACCTCTTGCTGGATAACAGGATCCAGCGCGCCGCTCATGCCGTTACAGGTGGTACAGGCAAAACCGACGATACCAAAGCCCAGTTGCTCCAGCTCAGGCAGTAGCCCGGCATCCTTAAGGTAAAGCTCGGCCACCTTAGAGCCTGGGGCAAAGGAGGTTTTCACCCAGGGCTTGCGCACTAGGCCCATCTCGTTGGCCTTCTTGGCGAGCAAGCCCGCGGCAATCACGTTTCTTGGGTTACTGGTGTTGGTACAGCTGGTGATGGCGGCGATGATCACCGCGCCATCTGGCATCAGCTTCTCATCCTGCTCGACCACGCCGGCAATGCCTTGGCTGGCCAGCTCACTGGTGGCCACCCGGCGATGCGGGTTCGAAGGACCGGCAATGTTACGCACTACGCTGGAGAGATCGAAGGTCAGTACCCTCTCATACTCGGCGCCTTTGAGGCTATCGGCCCACAGCCCTGTGGTCTTGGCGTAGTTTTCCACCAGCTTGACCTGCTCGCTGTCTCGGCCTGTGATGGTGAGATAGTCGATGGTCTGCTGGTCGATATAGAACATGCCCGCCGAGGCGCCAAATTCAGGCGTCATGTTGGAGATGGTGGCGCGATCTCCAAGGGTAAGATCTGCAGCGCCTTCGCCGAAGAATTCGAGATAGGCAGAAACCACCTTCTCCTTACGTAAAAATTCAGTCAGGGCCAACACGATATCCGTCGCCGTGATGCCACTCTGACGCTTGCCGGTCAGTTCGACACCGACAATATCCGGCAGACGCATGTAAGATGGGCGGCCCAACATGACATTCTCAGCTTCCAGGCCGCCCACGCCGATGGCGATAACGCCCAGGGCGTCAACGTGTGGTGTGTGGCTGTCGGTACCCACTAAGGTGTCGGGGAAGGCTACACCGTCACGCGCCTGGATCACGGGAGACATCTTCTCCAGGTTGATCTGGTGCATGATGCCGTTACCGGGCTGGATCACATCGACATTTTTAAAGGCCGTCTTGGTCCAGTTGATGAAATGAAATCTGTCTTCGTTGCGTCTGTCTTCGATGGCGCGGTTCTTCTCGAAGGCATCTTTTTCAAAACCTGCATGCTCAACCGCCAGTGAGTGATCGACAATCAGCTGAGTCGGTACCACAGGGTTGACCTTGGCGGGATCGCCGCCCTTGTCGGCGATGGCATCACGCAGACCGGCAAGATCCACCAGTGCGGTCTGGCCGAGAATGTCGTGGCACACCACACGCGCCGGATACCAGGGGAAGTCGAGATCGCGCTTACGCTCGATGAGTTGGCTTAGGGCATCATTTAGCAGTTCGGGTTCGCAGCGCCTTACCAGGTTTTCAGCCAGCACCTTAGCGGTATAGGGCAGTTTGTCATAGGCACCGGCGCTCAGGGCTTCGACGGCGCTGCGGGTATCGAAATAATCGAGCGCGCTGCCGGGAAGCGGTTTACGGTGTAGAGAGTTCATAGGATCATCCAAGCTATGTATGAGTTAACGCGACCACATTGAGTCAGCCCCAGACCTTAAGGCGCCGGGGCTGATAAATGGGCCTATCTTTTGTAGCGTGTCGGTCGCGACCATCTTGAGATGGTCAATTATCTTTGGCTAACTGACCATCTTTCTTTGACCGATTATCTTTCGCTAATAGGCACCACTTTGCGCGGCGCAGAACCGATATAGTCCGCACTCGGTCTGATGATGCGGTTGTTAGCGCGCTGCTCCATCACGTGAGCCGCCCAGCCAGTTAAACGCGAGCAGACAAAGATAGGAGTAAACAACTTAGTCGGGATCCCCATGAAGTGGTAGGCAGACGCGTGGAAGAAGTCGGCGTTACAGAACAGCTTCTTGGTATCCCACATATACTCTTCACAAGCCACAGAGATGTCATACAGAGAGGTATCACCGAACTCTTTGGCCAGCTTTTCAGACCAGGCCTTGATGATCACATTACGTGGATCTGATTCGCGATAGATGGCATGACCAAAGCCCATGATCTTCTCTTTGCGTTCCAGCATACCCGCCATCTGCACCTTGGCATCTTCTGGCGAGCTGAACTTCTGGATCATCTCCATCGCCGCCTCGTTAGCACCACCGTGCAGTGGGCCGCGCAGTGAGCCGATAGCACCTGTGATACAAGAGAACATGTCAGACAGCGTCGAGGCACAGACGCGCGCGGTGAACGTTGAGGCGTTGAACTCATGCTCAGCATACAGAATCAACGACACATCCATCACGCGGCGATGTTGATCCGAAGGCGTCTTGCCGTTCAGCAACTTAAGGAAGTGACCGCCTAGCGAGTCTTCATCGGTCACACAGTCGATCTCGACGCCGTCGTGACTGAAACGATACCAGTAACACATGATGGCAGGGAATGCCGCTAGCAGACGGTTAGCCGCTTTATGCTGCTGGCTGAAATCGGTTTCTGGCTCCAGGTTACCCAGGAAAGAACAGCCGGTACGCATCACGTCCATTGGATGAGCATCGGCCGGAATACGCTGCAGCACCTCTTTCAGAGTCTGCGGCAGGTCGCGCATCGACATCAGCTCGCTCTTATAGGCATCGAGCTGAGCCGCATTGGGCAGTTCGCCATTAAAGAGTAGGTATGCAACCTCTTCGAAGGTGGCGTTGTCGGCCAGATCCGAGACATCGTAACCACAATAGGTTAAGCCAGAGCCTGATTTGCCCACTGTACATAACGCTGTTTCGCCCGCACTCTGTCCACGTAGTCCGGCGCCGCCTAATTTTTTATCTACCATAACGTCTTCCTATTATATTTTTGTCTATCCCTAGTACTGCATCATCTAGGTTGTAGGGGGTATGCTGTCAATTTGGCCCACCCTAGGCGGGCCCTTAGGTGTTACTTGTTCTTACCTTCGGCAAACAGGCTGTCGAGCTTCTGCTCGTAGTCGTGATAACCAAGATAGTCATAAAGCTCCATACGGGTCTGCATGGTATCGAGTACCGCCTTCTGGTCGCCGTCGCGCAGAATGGTCTGATACACATTCTCCGCCGCCTTATTCATGGCTCTAAAGGCACTTAGCGGGTAGAGCACCATGGCTGCGCCCCACTGTCCCAGCTGCTCGCGATTCCACAGCTCTGTCTGACCAAATTCGGTGATATTCGCCAAGATGGGCACATCTAAGGCCTCGGCGAAGGCGCGGTAATGTTCCTCTGTTTTAACAGCCTCGGCGAAGATACCGTCGGCGCCGGCAGCCACATAGGCCTTGGCACGTTCGATAGCCGCCTCTAGTCCTTCCTGGGCGAACGCATCGGTACGCGCCATGATGAAGAAGTCTGGGTCTGTGCGCGCATCTACCGCCGCCTTGATGCGATCGACCATCTCGTCAACCGAGACGATCTCTTTGTTAGGACGATGACCACAACGTTTCTGAGCCACCTGGTCTTCCATGTGTACGGCCGCCGCACCGGCCTTTTCCATGTCCTTGATGGTCTTGGCGATGTTAAATGCCCCGCCCCAGCCGGTATCGATATCCACCAGTAGCGGCAGATCGCAGGCCGAAGTGATACGCTGCACATCCGCAATCACGTCATTTAACGAGGTCATCCCCAGATCGGGCAGACCATAAGAGGCGTTTGCCACCCCGCCGCCTGAGAGATAGATGGCCTTGTGGCCGATCTGCTTGGCCATCATGGCCGTGTAGGCATTAATGGTACCGACAATCTGTAATGGCTTATTGTCGGCCAAGGCCTGACGGAATTTCTTTCCTGCGCTCATGCTCGCTTCCTCTTATGACTGAATTGATGAGAGTTTGTTTCTGATGTTGTTTCTTGAATAGGTGATATGTCTGCGCATCAGCATCTCGGCCAGTTCCTGATCACGATTGGCGATCGCCTGCACTATGTGTCTGTGCTCATCGTAGGCGGTAGTGACTCTAGGGCCCGCCATGCCAAGCTGTACGCGGTACATACGCACCAGATGGTAGATGCCATCGAACAACATAGAGATAAGATGCTTATTCTTGCTGCCCAATATGATGCGGTAATGAAAATCCACATCGCCGGCCTCTTGGTAATAGGACTCACCTTGTTTGACGTCTTGAAAGTGGCTGATAAGCAGGGCTTCGAGCTCGGCTATCTCTTCATCACTCATGTTCTTCGCCGCCAGGCGCGCCGCCATGCCCTCAAGGGATTCACGGATCTCATACAAGGCGAGAAGCCCCTCCTCGCTTAAGGCCACCACTCTGGCCCCTACGTTGGCGCGGCGCTCGACGATATGACAAGATTCGAGACGATTGATCGCCTCGCGGATCACAGCCCGGCTAACGCCATAAGTTGTCGACAATTCTGTCTCGCTCAGCTTAGCGCCCGCCGCTATCCCCCCTTCGACAATGTCTTGCCTGAGTTGATAGAAGGTTTTATCTGCCGTGGTCACGGGCGTTTGGCTGTATCGGGTCATGATTATTGTGATCGCCGTCAAACAATTAGTTGTCGACAATATAGCCATCAAATTCACCTTTCTCAAGCCAAAAACGGAAAATTGTCGACAAAAAGGCTTGGTTTTCGACTAAAGTCGTAACGAATCCGATACAAAGCAGGAGAGAAACCACCCCGAAACCAGGTCGTTAAACCGTCATCTAGATTTAAACCGTGCAGGCTAATCGACCCGTTATATCGACTCGCACGCGCGCTTGAGAATGGGTATTGGCTAACGACCGCCTCCAAGTAAACCCACTAAGATTGTCGACAAATCACTGCATTGAGATGAAACCTTAGGAATCTCTACTCGAAACAAAGATCGAGCCTTGGCCAATCTGTGCTAACATCACCCCATGTTTCAATAATTCACCCCAGAAATGATCGCACATTCCATCGACGCCACCGCTTTATCGCCCCAATTTGACTTACCCCAGGTTGACCAGCTTAAGCCAAATCTTCACAGTCGCCTCCTCGGCCAGGAGCGCACCCTAGACGCCTTCAACCTATTGGCTAAGGCAAAGGGCCAACATATGTACCTGGCCGACCAAAGCGGCATCGATAGACTGGCGTTGATAAAGGCATTAGTTGACTACCAAGGGCATAGACCCACTCATTACCTTAATCGCCTGACGCCGGACGCCAATTTGACGTGGCAGACAGCAGCTGGAGAAGAATCCCTTTGCCAGGCGGGTAAGCCTTATCGCTATTTGAGCGGCGCCATTAAACGCCGGGATCTCATCGGCCATCTCGATAGTCATGACCCAAATATCTATCATCCCGGCGCCCTGGCCGACTGCGATTACCTATTTATCTGCGCCGAGTCGCTGTGGAAACGCGAGGCCCTGTGGGAATTGGTGATGGAGGCCGCCCACAGCGGTGAGTATCTGCTGCACTCTGGCTGGCCAGCGATCCCCCTACACAGCAAGATCATTCTGGTAGGCAGTAGCAGCCTATATAGTGTCAGCTACCTGGAGGAGCACAACTTTCCCGCAGCCTTTCCGCTGCTGGGTGAATTAGTGGATGAGATAGATCTCAATGAATTTAGCGAGTTGGATTATGGCAATTACCTGATGGAGATTGCTAACGCCAATGAACTCTCCTTAACGCAATCGGCCTTGGCGCCACTGTTTAATCACAGTGCCCGCCTGGCCGAGCATCAGCGCCATCTGAGCCTGGAGACTCAAGGAATAAGCCAGCTTATGGTTCAGGCCAGCCTCTACGGCAACAGTAAGGCGTTAAATGGTGACAGTGTCACTCTGGCCCTCGCGAGACACCAGGCTCGCCACAATGCATCTCAGAGCCTGTCGGCACAGAGCTTCGATGATAACTTTATTAACCTACCGACCAAAGGCGCCATGATTGGCCAGATCAACGGCCTGACCGTGTTAGACGCCGCCGAATATACCTATGGCGAACCGGCGAGGATCACCGCCGCCGTGCATTATGGTGACGGTGAAGTGGCCGATATCGAACGTAAGGTAGAGCTGGGTGGCAACATACACGCCAAGGGCTTGATGATCCTCACCTCCTGCCTCTACCGTATCTTCGGTAAAGATGCGCCATTGCACCTTAATGCCAACATAGTGTTCGAGCAGTCTTACCAGGAGATCGATGGCGACAGCGCTTCACTAGCCGAATATTGCGCCCTGATGTCGGCAATTGCCGAGCAGCCGATTGACCAAGGTATCGCCGCAACCGGCGCGATAGATCAGTTTGGTCAGGTGCAAGCCATCGGGGGCGTCAACGAGAAGATCGAAGGCTTCTTCGATCTGTGTCAACGTCGTGGCCTCACGGGAACTCAGGGGGTGATCATCCCCGCCTCCAACGTTCAGCAACTCAACCTGGCCCCTGCGGTCATCGCCGCCGTAGAGGCAAAAGAGTTTCACCTGTACCAAGTCGAGCATACCGATCAGGCCGTGGCCATCTTGATGAACAAACCCGCCGGCAGCCGCGATGACAATGGCCAATTCCCCGAGGAAAGCCTATATGGCATGGTGCAGGCGCGATTAGAAGGGCTCGCGGGTTATCCCGATGAAGAGCGATCTTTTTTTGCCAACTTGCTCCAGAAACTGAAACTTTCTAGCTGATCGGAGTTGTTTGGCGTACACGTGTTAGCTAACCTTGGCGACTCAAATTGCTAGAGTGAAGTTAACAATGAATAAAGCTAACAGTTTCAGTAAAGAAGAATTGGTCGCCTGCGGCCACGGTAACCTTTTTGGCGCCAACTCGCCACGCCTGCCTATCGACAATATGTTGATGATAGATCGCATCACTAAGATCAACGATGACGGTGGTGAATTTGGTAAGGGTGAAATTGTTGCTGAACTGGATATCGATCCATCACTCTGGTTCTTCGATTGCCATTTCGAGACAGATCCCGTGATGCCAGGCTGTCTGGGTCTTGACGCCATGTGGCAGCTGGTTGGCTTCTTCCTCGGTTGGGAAGGTGCCCAGGGTAAAGGTCGCGCACTGGGTGTTGGCGAAGTGAAATTCACCGGCCAGGTACTGCCCGATGCCAAGAAAGTCACCTACAAGTTAACCATCAAGCGTAAGGTCTATAGAAAGCTAGTCATGGGTATCGCAGATGCCGTGATGGAAGTCGATGGCCGCGAGATCTATTCAGCCACAGATCTGAAAGTCGGTATCTTTACCGATACCTCAAGCTTCTAAGCAATTAACATTGCGCTAGATATGAAAATGCCCTCTAAACAGAGGGCAAACAGCTAAATCACTTGTTGAACAGGCCGCTGAGACGGCCATCGACGCCTTCGCGCCACCCTCCGAGCCATTGTGATTTAGAGTCTAAAGTAGAATAAGGACAGTTATCCTTCGAGCGGCCACCTATCCCGGCCTGGAATCCCTTTGAAAAAGCTCTATCGAGACGATCTCTTTTTTGTCTTTTCATGCAAGCATCCTCTGTTCTCAAATCCTAAAGGCCGAAGCCTCATCCATAGAAATAGAACTTTTTCATCACGAGATCAATCAAAAATTTACCTTTCGAAAGGGTTGTTATTTAAACGCATGAGTTCATTATTAATAAA
>NZ_JAKEVJ010000062.1:0-22532 GCF_022398425.1 Shewanella sp. Isolate7
AATCAATCTTCAATTTATTGCGCTGTCGATTACAGAAAACAAACAAGTGCCCATTACAGGGCTCTTGTCGCAAGCTATAAGCAACAATGTTACTCAAACCATCTATCGACTTGCGCATATCAGTGATGCCGCATATCAAAGTGACATCAAGCCGGGTACTGTTATTAAACATATTGTCCTCCTATAAATCAGAAGAACAATGATGGTGGCTGATAGCTAAAATATGAAGGTGCAGTTTGTCGGACGCTTACGTTCGTCTTGAGCACGTTCAACTCTTTGTTACTCGGCTTTTATATAGAATAACTATACTCCAAGCCTCATGCCGCGATTTGAACGTGCTCAATTAGAACAAAATTTGTTCTCAAAAGGTCAACAGGCCCTAGCGTAATTTAACCTTAATGCGGCCTTAAGTATTTGCATCGACTGTGATGTGCTTCGCTCAAGCATTAAAGTAAGATACAGGCTTCCACTCGATGCAAGGATCTCGCATGAGCAGCAAAATTTTTACCGGCACCCTAAGCCAATGGCACGACGACAAGGGATATGGTTTTATCAAGCCTAATGGTTCGGGAGCCGAGCTATTTGTCCACATCAGTAGCTTCAGAGGCCATGTGCCTCAAAAGGGTCAGGCTCTCAAATATCACCTCAGCCAGGACAAGCAGGGCCGCCCCTGCGCCGAACTGATCCTTTCAAAGGCAAGACGGACGTCAAACAAGACACCGTCTTCCCGGCTCGGCTTTAAGTTTGCCCTGCGCCTGCTGCTCGCCGCCGCACTGTTTATAGGCCTCTTCTTCGCAGCCATAATGCAGCGACTCCCCATGGCAAGCCTACTCTACTTCGCCGTCTTGAGTCTCATCACCTATATGGCCTATGCCGTGGATAAGAGCGCGGCGCAGAAAGGGAGCTGGCGCATACAGGAAAGTAGCTTACACCTACTCTCCCTACTAGGTGGATGGCCGGGCGCCATGCTGGGCCAGCAACACCTGAGGCACAAGTCCAGTAAGCGGGCTTTTCGTTTGGTGCTCTGGTTGACCGTCATCATCAACCTCAGCCTGTTGGGCGCCGTAATCTCTCCCCTGGGACAGGCCTTGCTGACACGGCTCGGGGTGAACTAGCCTGACAGCGCCATGTTTGTGCTACGCGTTTACCCAAGAGGCGCAATTGGCTATGATGAAGGCCGCACTTTTTCAGGAAAATCAATGATGAGAATGATATTAGCAGTCGTAGTGATCGCCGGCGTGTTGTTTTACTTCTTTACCAGCATGAATAACCAGAAGGCGGCTAAGGAAAACATCGCCAAGGGCGAGGCGTTTTTAGCCCAGAACAAGACTCAGGAAGGTGTTATCGAAACCGCCTCGGGGCTCCAATATCAGATACTGGCAGAGGGCGACGGCAGCGTTCATCCCAAGGCTAGCGATACTGTGACGGTGCATTATCATGGCACGCTGATCGACGGCACTGTGTTTGACAGCTCGGTCGAGCGCGGCGAACCCATCGCCTTCCCACTCAATCGCGTCATTAAGGGCTGGACCGAAGGGGTACAGCTGATGGTCGAAGGCGAAAAGACCCGCTTCTTTATTCCGAGCAGCCTGGCCTATGGCAATCGCAGTGCAGGTAAGATCCCCGGCGGCTCTGTGCTTGTCTTCGATGTGGAGCTGATCAGTATAGATAAATAATGCTTCTACGCTGACAGCATAAATAAACGCGCCCTAGGGCGCGTTTTTAGTTTCATACCAACCACTGTAAGTTCGTGATCAAAAATAGCGTTTTAACAAGCTAGCATGATCAATTATTTATTACGATTGATATCAATATCCGAAGGGGTTATCGATAGAGTGAGCAGGCTGGGTAAACCATTTGGGGCCATTCTCTGTCATGTAGAAGTGATCCTCGTGACGCACCCCAAATTCGCCCGGCACACACAGCATGGGCTCGTTACTGAAACACATGCCCGGCGCCAGCGGTGTGTGATCATTCAACACCAGATAGGGCCATTCGTGAATATCTAGCCCTATGCCATGCCCCGTCCTGTGAGGCAGTCCCGGCAGCGCATAGCCGGGGCCGAAGCCCGCCTGTTCAATCACATCGCGCGCGGCGCGATCCACACTTGAGCATGGCGCGCCCACCTTGGCCGCCTCGAAGGCCGCAAGCTGGGCATCTTGTTCCAGCTGCCAAAGCTGACGCTGACGCTCGCTCGGCGTGCCGTATACATAGGTGCGGGTAATATCCGAGTTGTAACCATGGAGCTGACAGCCGGTGTCGATCAACACGGTATCGTTAAGCTCCAGCGCCTTGGGCGACTTGACCCCGTGAGGATAGGCCGAGTCTTCCCCAAAGAGTACGATGCAGAAATAGGAACCCGTCGGGGCGCCCACGGCCTTGTGAGCCTGGTGAATAAAGCTCTCCACCTCACCGACTGTGATCCCTTCACGCAGGATACGTGCGGCGGCCTTGTGCACCTCCAGAGTCATATCCTTGGCACGCTGTAGCAGCGCCAGTTCAGTCTCAGACTTGAGCATACGACAAGCCGCCGTCACCGCCTTACCATTGACAAATTCAAGAGCCGGCGCCAGTTGACGCACGCCATCGAAGATGAAAAACGCCGCCGACTCATCCATCGCCAGCTTACCCTGGCTAATGCCTAGCTCACCCAGACGCTTAACGCAAAGCGCATAGGGACTCTCATCCTCATGCCAGCAGTTAACCCGCCCCTCGATCACCATGTAGCCCTTGAGGGTGTCTAGCTCGAACGCGGGAGCGATATATTCCAGCTCACCCTCGGCTGGCAAAATAGCCCCCACCATACGCTCGCTGGCGTACCAGCGTGTGCCGGTGAAGTAGTAGAGATTAGTGCCCGCATTAAGATAGATAGCGGCGATCCCCTGCTGACGCATCAGCTGCTGCGCCTTGTCGATACGCGCCCTGTATTCTTGCGCCGTGATCCCTTCGACCCCTTGGGTCATATCAGACAGCTTGGCCAGCTCCAGCTCGGGGCTCGAACCGCCCACGCCCACAGTGGCAATCTCACTCGTGGTATTTACACTCATAGTTAACACCTTTGACGGCAGTCTGAGAGGCATGCCCGCAACCACCGCTGAAAAGAATAATGATAGGCAGCCTTTTTAGCATAATGTATACAAAAAAGCAGTAGCTAGCAGAAAGAAAAATCTTCAAGGTGCGCCGAAACTCGCCAATCAGCTTGGCATGAAAGCCTTTAGCGTTATAGGAAGCCCTTAGCCTGAAAGAGAACCATTAGCTGTAAAAGAGAACCATTAGCTGTAAAAGAGAACCATTAGCTGTAAAAGAGAACCATTAGCTGTAAAAGAGCCTTTAGCGTTGTGGGAAACCCTTAGCATGTAAACAACCTGGCGCTGTCGAGATAAGCGTTCACTCTCGATAAAGCCTATTTATAGATAAAAGTCTGGCAGGCTTATAAGCCCAAACACTTACTCGCCGTGCTGAGCATGCTTAGCCAGCAGTACCTTGAGGCCGCGACACACCAGAGTCTCCATATCGTCGACCCGGGCGATATTCACATCACCGAGTGGCGAGGTTAAGGCCAGTTGTTTCAGAGACTCGACACAGCCCTTGTAATAGTCGGGTTGGTTCATCATGGAGCCCGCAAGCCAGATTCGATTTGGATTTAGCAGGTTGATGGTCCAGGCAATCCCCATTCCCAGGTAGTTGCCGGCGCGATAGAGCTCCTGCGGACTCTTGAGGCCGCGTATCCTAATCGACTCGCCACTGGCCAGCTGCTCCAGGCTGTACTCTCCCCCTTCGGTCATCACCCGGCAATGACCAAGCTCACCGGCGACACCGCCGGCACCGAGAAAAGGCTCGCCCTTGATGGCGATCGCCATGCCTATGCCGGCGCCGCTCATCAAGAGCAGCTCGCAGGTGTTTTTAGCCTCGCATACCGCCAGCATGCCGGCGTCGATATCATTATGGAGCAGGCTAAAACGCGCCCGCGTCTTGAGCTGTGCCAGCGACAGGCCGTTGAGCTTAGGCGCCGCCTTACAGGCGATGAGTGTGTCTTGCTTCACCAACCCGGGCACCGCTATCCCAAGGGCATAGTCACTCAGGTCATAGTCGGCTTCGATATCGGCGATATGGCCATTGAGATCGTCCAGGGTAAAGTGCTCACCCGTCGCTATCTTGTATTGCTCGGTGCGCCCCTGAGTCTCAATTTCGAACAGGGCGGTCGTCGCGCCAATATCTATGGTCAGGGATTGCATATCGAGCTCCGTAGCCGCCTCGCTCATTGCAGCAAGACGCTTCTCGATGCCATGAGTAGAGAGAGTTGTGTATCGCTAAATTTTATCACAAAAAGCATCGGCTGATACTATATAAAATTCGACTAACACTTTGCTTTGATTTAATTTCCATCAAAGGCTATCAGGTTTCATCCACTTTCTGTTGCCCTGCCAGCTTCAGCGGCACCCTGCCCCAGGCCATCAACAGCAGATGTATTGCCAACAGAGGGATACAGGTGAGCAACATCACCTCCCAGCCTAACCAGTGCAATACCCAGCCGGCGCTCAAGGAGGCGATCGCCTGGGAGCCGAAGACGAAGGCATCGTTAAAGGCCTGAACCTTAAAGCGTTCTTCGCTGTGATAGTGACGAGGCAACAAGACGGTGCCGGCGACAAACAACAGGTTCCAGCCGATCCCCAAGAGCACCAGGGCCGTCCAGTAGTTAAGCAACTCGCGCCCGAGCAAGGCCACCGTGATGGTCACGCCATAGGCCGCCAGCCCCACCAGCATCATGCGGCTGGTGCCAAACTTGGCTACCAGGTATCCGCTAAACAACGAGGGAAAATACATTGCGATGATATGGCTCTGGATCACCCACTTGGTATCGGCCAGGGAATAGTGCTCCATATGATGCATGTGCAGCGGCGTCGCCGTCATGATGAAACTCATCATGCCATAGCCTATGGTAGCGGCGCCGATGGCGGTCCAGATAGCGGGCTGCAGCAAGATGTTGCCAAGGGGGCGTACGCCTTGATGCGAGGTCACATGAGCGGGCCTGTCCTGATCATTATCCTGATAGAAACAGAGCACCAGCCCCGCCATCAGGCAAACACAGATCAGAAACAGGAAGGCGCCCACGTGGGGCGTCGCGAACAGGTTCTCACCCATGACCGCAAGTTCAGGCCCAACGATAGCGGCCACCAATCCACCGACTAAGACCCGTGAGGCCGCCTTGGCGCTATGGAGCGCTTCCACCGACTCCATGGCGGCAAAACGGTATTGCTGCACTATCGCCCCGGCGGCACCAAGCAGTAGCCCACTGAGGCAGAAAGGCACAAAAAGCTTTGCCTGGGTCGCAAAGGCCGCCAGCGCGCCGGCAAAGGCCCCCAGGCCCGTCCCCAGCAGAAAGATCTTCTTACGGCCGAAGCGGCGCATTAAACGGCTGATCGGCACTACTGAGACAGCCACCCCAATCACCATGATGGCTATCGGCAGGGTTGCCAGGGCGGGTGTTGGCGCCAGTTCGGCGCCAATCAGGCCACCGAGCAACATCATCATGGGGGTCGCACTCATGGCAAAGGCCTGGGCCAGGGTTAACACCCATACATTTCTAGGCATAAAATTAATCACAAATGTTTTACTTACGAGCAAAATACTGACTCATGACGAAATTTACCAGCCTTGAACGCCGTTATTGGGGATTTCATCCCTCCCCCTCGCCGCTATCTGATTCAATCGCCTCAATAAATCCTCCCCCTCTGACTCACATCTCCTCAAACGCTGGTCAGACTTTACGGTGTCGCCCCTGGGCTTTTTCGCGCTTCCCTTCCAACTCCCCCCTTGAGCTGCGATAATCGGCGACAACTCGGCCATATCTCAATCTGTAGAGACAGGGCCAGCCTATTCGCTTAACCCCAGAAGGCCACGATTAGATGGCCCCGCAAGTGGGTACTAAAGGAGACTTCATGACATCTGTAACCGCACAACGTCTACACGCCGTAAGAAGCGACATGCTCAGCCAAACACTCGATGCCTTCATCGTCCCGCGGGCCGACGAATATCTGGGCGAATATGTCCCCGAGCGTAATGAAAGACTCCACTGGCTCACAGGTTTTACCGGTTCGGCTGGCATGGCCATAGTGCTCAAACAGCGCGCTGCCATCTTCGTCGATGGTCGCTACACGGTCCAGGTTAAGCAGCAGGTAGACAATAGCCTGTTCGATTATCAGAGCCTGCACGATACCCCACAGATCCCCTGGCTTATCGCCGAGCTAGGTGAAGGCGCCCGCATCGGCTATGACCCACGCCTGCATACCCTGAGCTGGCAGCAGCAGGCCGAGGCTCAGTGCCAGCGCGCCGGCATAGAGCTGGTTGCCGTCCTAGAAAACCCCATCGATCGCCACTGGCAAGAGAGACCCGCCGCATCCAGCGCCCCTATTAGCCTGTTTAGCGAGCAGAGCGCCGGCGTCAGCAGCGCAGTGAAACGTGAGCAGATAGGCGAAGCCGTGGCCGCAGCGGGTGCCGATGTGGCACTGATCAGCGCACTGGACTCCTTCTGCTGGTTACTGAATATTCGCGGCAACGACGTGCCGCGCCTGCCCGTGGTGCTAGGTACCGCCCTGCTGCATAAAAATGGTGAGATGACACTCTTTACCGATCTGACCAAGCTGCCTGAGGGAATTCAGGCCCATGTGGGTGACGGCGTCAGCTTCAAGGCCGAGTCTGAACTCGAAGGCGTATTATCTCGGCTCGATAGCGTCAAATTGCTGGCCGACCCTGACAGCGCAAATGCCTGGATGCAGTTAACGGCCCAACAGGCTGGTGCAAGGCTTATCGCCGGTCAAGATCCGGTTGCCCTGCCCAAGGCACAGAAAAACCCGGCTGAGCTTGCCGGACTCAGCGCCTGCCATGTTCGTGACGGCGTTGCCGTGAGCCGTTTCCTCGCCTGGCTCGACGCTGAAGTGGCGGCAAATCGTCTCTATGACGAAGGCACCCTGGCCGATAAGCTGGAGAGCTTCCGCCTGGAAGATCCTCAGTATCGTGAGCCAAGCTTCGATACCATCTCGGCCACTGGCGCCAACGCGGCCATGTGTCACTACAACCACAACAATGGCACTCCCGCCATGATGACCATGAACAGCATCTATCTGGTGGACTCGGGCGCCCAGTATCTGGATGGCACCACAGACGTCACCCGCACCATCGCCATCGGCGAGGTCACCGACGAGCAGCGCAAGATGGTCACCCTGGTACTCAAGGGGCATATCGCCCTGGATCAGGCCAAATTCCCTAAAGGCACCACGGGTCAGCAGCTCGACGGCTTCGCCCGTCAATATCTGTGGCAACATGGCTTCGATTACGACCATGGTACGGGCCATGGCGTGGGCCACTTCCTCAGCGTACACGAGGGGCCACAGCGGATCGCCAAGAACAGCAATGGCGTCGCCTTGCTGCCGGGCATGGTGGTGTCGAACGAGCCGGGCTACTACCGCGCCGACGCCTTCGGCATCCGCATCGAAAACCTTGTCGCGGTGCAGGCCTGCGAGGCGCTGACCAGTGCCGAGCGTGAGATCTATGAATTTCATGCCATCACACTGATCCCCATCGACACCCGCCTGGTCGATAAACAGCTGCTCACGGACGCCGAGGTCAACTGGCTCAACACCTACCATCAGAGGGTCAGGGAGACCCTGAGCCCGCTGATGCAGGGCGCGGAGCTAGACTGGCTGCTCAAGGCGACTGAGGCCATCTAACCCTTAAAAAGCCATAAAAAGAACCATAAAAAAACAGCACCCCAGGGTGCTGTTTTTTTTAGGCCTGAACCAGACGCTCCCGCGCCTTTAGCCAACGCACCAGCTCACTGTAGGGTTTAGGGCGACAGATGAGGTAGCCCTGCAAGGAGATATCTTTAACCTGCTCCAGGTAGTTGAGATCATGGATATCCTCGACCCCTTCGGCCACCAGATGAATGCCGAGTTTGCCGCTGATCGCCTGCATAGAGCGCAGTATGGTCTGGGAGACGGGATCTTTGTGTATGCCATGTACCAGGCTACGATCCAATTTCAACTCGCTGATGGGCAGGGTGCATAACTGGGAGAGGTTGGTATAGCCTGTGCCGAAATCGTCGATAGCGACGCCGATACTGTTCATCCTCAGTTGACTGATGGTCGAGTGCTGGCGCTGCTTGTCCAGCACCTGATTTTCGGTGATCTCCACCGTCAGCCGTGAGGGCGACACCAGGTTCTGCTCACAGTACTGCAACAGCCGGGTATGCCAGCCACTCTGATTGAGCTGCTTGGGGGTCAGATTTATCGACAGATGGCATTGTTTGCAAGACTCGAACTGGCTGATCAGCGCCCACTCTGGGATGGCATTATTGAGCAGTTTAGTCGTCAGGCTGTTGAGGGCGTTGTTGCACTCGGCGACATCGATAAACTTATCCGGGGTGATCAGCTGCAGGCGGTTGCCCTGCTGCAGGCGACAGAGCACCTCGAATCCCTTTATCTTGCCGCTGGCGATGTCCACCTGCGCCTGATAGTAGGGGATGATCTTATTGGAGTTGATGGCGCGGCGGATCTCGTCGATACTCATCAATCCCTTGTGGCGCACGCCATTTCCTTGAAAGGCCATGAGACGATAACGCTCGACACAGACCCTGAGCTGCTCGGTAGTAATCGGCTTCATCAGGGCCCCCAGCAGCCTGAGCTTAGAGGCCTCCACCAGCTGTGAAGCAGCCTCGACGATGCGCGACTCCATGCCCGACGCGATGATGATGCCTCCCTTAAACTCCATCTTACTTAGGCGCATCAGAAACTCTATGCCATCCACCTCGGGCATATGCAGGTCCACCACCACTATCTGGTAGTCATCGCTATATTTACTTAGGGTACGAATGGCGCTACGGGCGTCGCGGCAGAACTCGACCTTGTCCACATCCAGTAGCAAAAAGTGACGACTGAGCACCCGGCAGGCGCTCAGCGAATCATCGACGATCAAGACATTTATCGACATCTCATCCCCTCATCCAAAGCAGGTTGCTGCCTTGCAGTTGGGGCAAATAACGATACACCTAAGCCTCCATGCCTGTGACAACCTCCAAACGTTAACTTAATAAGGTTAGTTCAGCGCTCTTAGGTGTCAAATAGACCCAATAGGTTGAGAGACAAGTGAATCGCGGCAGATAAAAGTGCAGGTTTTAACCGAAAATTTTGCTATACTCCGCGCCCGCCTTTGTGACCCAGAGGCGTTATGGGTTAAGGTACGGCTCGAGTCTGGACTAAACTCAATTTGATATGTCGTTATTTTAAAAAGGTAAACAACAGGATATCCCAATGAGATTTGAATCTTTCAGTTTTGCACCCGAGATTTTGCATGCCATCTCAGAATGTGGGTACCAAAAAATGACGCCCATTCAAAAAGAGGCCATCCCGGCGATTCGCCGCGGACAGGATGTGCTGGCCAGCGCCCAGACAGGGACCGGCAAGACGGCGGCCTTCGCCCTGCCTATCCTGCAGAAGATGTTCGACACCCCAAGCGATACCCAGCGCTCCAACACCCGCGCCCTGATCTTGGCCCCCACCCGTGAACTGGTGGCCCAGGTGGCCGATAACATCAAGCAGTACAGTCGTTACCTGCCTGTCTCGGTACTCACCGTCTATGGCGGCGTCAAGATGGATACCCAGGCCGCCAAGGCCAAGAAAGGCGCCGACATCATAGTCGCCACCCCGGGACGTCTGCTGGAGCACCTGCAAGCCTGTAACCTCAACCTCTCTAATGTCGACTTCCTGGTGCTGGATGAGGCCGACCGCATGTTGGACATGGGCTTCATCACCGACATTCAGAAGATCTTGCAGCAGGTGAATCGCGATCGCCAAAACCTGCTGTTTTCGGCGACCTTCTCCAGCGCCGTCAAGCAACTGGCCAACGAGATGCTGGTCAAGCCTAAGCTGATCGCCGTCGACAAGCAGAACACCACTGCGGTGACCGTCAGCCAGGTGGTCTACCCGGTAGAGCAGCGCCGCAAGCGTGAACTCCTCTCCGAGCTTATCGGCAAGAAGAACTGGCAACAGGTGCTGGTATTTACCGCCACCCGCGAAGCCGCCGACTCACTGGTGAAGGAGCTAAACCTGGATGGTATCCCTTCGGCCGTGGTTCACAGCGAGAAGGCCCAGGGCAATCGTCGCCGCGCGCTGCGCGAATTTAAAGAGGGTAAGGTGCGCGCCCTGGTCGCCACCGAGGTCGCCGCCCGTGGTCTGGATATTCCCGAACTGGAATATGTGGTCAACTTCGACCTGCCCTTCCTTGCTGAAGACTATGTGCACCGTATCGGTCGTACCGGCCGCGCCGGTCGCAGTGGCGTCGCCATCTCCCTGGTGAGCCGTGAAGAGGAGCGCACCCTGGCCGATATCGAGAAGCTGATCGGCAATAAGATCCGCCGGATCACCATCCCAGGCTACGAGGTGGGCAGTCGTGACCTCCTGATCAAACAGCTACAGAAGCGCCGCAGCTTCGCCAAGAAGCAGCAGCGCAGCGACAACGTGGGCGCTCAGGTGATCGCCGAGAAGAACATGGGTACTCGCCGAGTGAAGGTGAAGAACTCATCCAACGCGAAAATAAAGAAGCAAAAATAATCGACGTACGGTCACATAATTATTATCTAATCAAATAAGGCACTTAACAGTGCCTTTTTTGATCGCATCGATTAATTCTCCATCGGGGTAAAAGTTTAACGCGGTCGCCTGGGTCTGTTCGACACATAAAACAATCACGAGAAGGCCAATTGATGACCAAGACGAACAATTCCTCCACCCGCGCGCTGTTGAGCGCCCTACTTTTTACATTATTGAGCCTACTCTTATTTACGGCTAAACCTGTCATGGCCAAGACCATCGCTGAGAGCCCAACGGCAATCTCGCCGCTACTCAACGGCCAAGAGGTGCCATCGATTCAAGTCAAGACACTTAATGGTGACAACATAGATCTACAGCAGCTGATTCAGGGAAAACCCAGCGTGATCTTCTTCTATCGTGGCGGTTGGTGCCCCTTCTGTAATGCGCAGATGGGTCAACTACAAGCCATCGAAGGGGATCTGCTCGAGATGGGCTTTCAGCTAATAGGCGTATCGCCGGATGCACCAGAGGAGCTGCGCGCCTCCATGACCAAGAACGACCTCAACTACACCCTGGTATCAGATGCCAAGCTCAACGCCATGCGCGCCTTCGGTCTGGCCTATTTCACCAGCCAGGCCATATCTGACCGTTACATGGCCAAGATGCAGCTGAAAAACAAGCTGTGGAAGAATGCGGCCGGCGAGTCGCGTCTAGTACTGCCCGTGCCCGCCGTCTACATCACGGATAAGACGGGTCTTATCCATTTTCAATATATCAATCCTAACTACAAGGTGCGCGCCGAGCCTAAGCTAATCCTCACCGCGGCCAGCCTCATCAGGCAGTAGCAAACAAGCAACTCCTGCCATAAAACTGCAAGCCAGGCTCAACAAACCACCGCATTTGAACCAACTGCGGTGGTTTTCTTTATCTGACTGATATTGATGAGGGGTGTGATAGGGTATACTCGGCGCCGCATCCCTTTATTTCTTTTGCGTGGAGACGCAATGACAGAGCAAAGCTACAATCAAGCCCTAGTGGCACTCGCCCAGGCGGGACTCGCCGCCCTGAAGGCACGCAACGACAACCCTGGCAGCATCAAGACGGCTGCGGCAGAAAGCCATTTCCTCTGCAACTGGATGGTACAGTCGCTTAAAGAAAGACGCTTCTCCAAGTTGGTGGCAGAAGATCTGACCCGCTGGATAAGAGAGGGACGCAGTAAAGGCGCTGGCGCGCAGTTACCCCTGTTGCTAGCGCGCATCGAAAGCCAATACCTGCCCGCGATGGAAAACGCCCAGGTGGGCCAGTCGCTGCGCGCGCTGATCGCCGAACTTGAAGCCCAAGACTGGCTGGTCATCCTCGACTGCGAGGTGAGCGGCAAACTCAGGCTCGACAGCGACGGGCAAAACAGCCTGGTGATCTCGGTCGAGCAGTATGAGCAGCACCTGGTGAACGATAAGCTGGTTAAGCCCATCACCCTCTTTATTCGCGCCGACGAGCAGCTGATCGCCCAGCACGCCGTTAAACACGCCCTCCTGCTCAGCCAGGGCGACAAAAAAGCCAGCAGCATCAAGCACCACAAGGCCTATCGCCTCTATCCTGGCAATCGCCTGCCGGCGCTGGCGCTGCTGAAAGCCTAAACACGCCTTAGCTCGCCTTCTGTTACAGGCCGTCTTAACCAAGACGGCCTTGCTTATCGACACTCGTTTCCGGCCATTCTCGTGTTAGCATGTCAGCCATTAACTTAAGATCGACAGACACTATGGACAGAGGCTATGACAGCAGACAAGCAAGATTCGGCGACGCCGCACTACGACGCCTTATGCGCCGCATTTAGACAGATCCACCACTTCGAACACCTAAGAGCCCTGGGCGACTGGGATCAGGCCACCATGATGCCAAGCGGCGGCAGTCAGGGCCGGGGCGAGGCGATGGCCGAACTGGCACTGCATATCCATGGGCTTAAGACGGCGCCTTCCCTGGTCGATGGGCTGGCCGCGGCAGGCGAAGAAACCTTAACGCCCGAGCAGGCGGCTAACCTCAGAGAAATGCGCTATCACACGCTGCAGGCTACCGCCCTGCCCGGCGCGCTGGTGCAGCAGAAGACCGCACTCACCTATGCCTGTGAACATGCCTGGCGTCAGCAACGCAAAGACAATGACTGGCAGGGATTTAGGCCAAACCTGGAGAAGGTGATCGCCCTGGTGCGCGAAGAGGCGCAGATCCTCGGCGAGGTCCAACAGCTCTCTCCTTACGATGCCCTGCTCAATAAGTTTGAGCCAGGCTGTCATACGGCGGCGCTCGACAAGGTGTTTGGCGAGCTGAGAACCTGGCTGCCCGATATGATACAGCAGGTACAAGCCAGGCAGCAGAGCTGGCAAGCCGTAGACATTCCCCACTGCAGCGCCCGCGCCCAGCAGGCCCTCAACCTGGATGTGATGAAGCTGCTAGGGTTTGATTTTAATCAGGGACGCCTGGACACCAGCAGCCACCCTTTCTCTGGCGGAGTCCCCGGCGATGTACGCATCACCACCCGCTACGATGAGGCCGACTTTGCCACCTCCCTCTATAGCACCATCCACGAGGTGGGCCATGCCCGCTACGAGCAGGGACTGCCCATCGACTGGCGCGGCCAGCCCGTAGGACTGGCTCGCTCCATGGCAATCCATGAGAGTCAGAGCCTGTTCTTCGAGATGCAGCTGGCCAGAAGCCCGGCGATGCTCACCCTGCTGACAGAGAAGATTAATCACCAGCTGGGCAGCCAACTCACTCAGGAGTCCCTGACACACCTAGTACAGCGGGTCACCCCAGGCCTCATCCGAGTCGATGCCGACGAGGTAACCTACCCTTGTCACATCATGCTGCGCTATGAGGTAGAGAAAGGCCTTATCGACCACAGCCTAGAGGTCGCCGACCTTCCCGAGTTCTGGGACAATCAGATGCAAAGCCTGCTGGGCCTCTCTACCAAGGAAGACTATCGCAACGGCTGCATGCAGGATATTCACTGGCCGGTGGGCGAACTGGGTTATTTCCCGAGCTACAGCCTGGGCGCCATGTACGCGGCCCAGTTTAAGGCCAGCATGGTAGAGAGCCTTGGCGATATCGACAGCCTGATAGAGGGCGGCAATATAGGCCAGCTAATGAACTGGCTGGAGCAGAACATCTGGTCACAAGGTTCGCGACTGACCACAGATGAGCTGGTGACTAAGGTGACCGGCGAGGTGCTCAACCCAATTCACTTCAGACGCCATCTGGAGCAGCGTTACTTAGCTTAAGAGGCAAATCTAGCTGCAAGCGAAACAAAAAGGCTAGCGCATCGACGCTAGCCTTTTTGTTTATTACGATTGGTATTAGCTCGCGACATCGCCCTCGCGCGGCGTCTTGCCGTTTAGCGGCGAATGTGCCCCCTGGCTTTCTTCGGCTAACTCGCCAGAACCCAACATCTCGTTGGTGATCATATTCTGCCCCTTGAGCAGATCGTTGAGTCCACCTTTTTGGGCATCGACCATGCCGAGCTCTCTGAGCATGGCATCGACGATGGGCGCGTTGGCGCGGTAATTCAGCGCCGCCGAAGTTACCTGTTCGGCGATGCCGCCCTGGCTCAATACCGCCTCGCCGTTACCCTGGGTCGCCCCCGAGGTACCATAGCCCTGCAGTATCTTGATCCCTTCGATGTTCTCCAGCGGCTTGACCGCCTGGGCCACCACTTCCGGCAAGGCCTTGAGCATGGCCAGCGCCTTCTGCAGCTCTATCTGTTCGCTGCTCAGCACGTTTTCCGCCTCGTGCAGCGCCTGCTTACCGGCCGCCTCGACCGCGTATACCTTCTCGTCGGCCTCGGCCTTAAGCTTCTTGGCATCCGCCGCCGCTTTCGCCTCGGTCAGAATCGCGCTGGCCTTATCCTCGGCGGCGCGCTTCTCGGCTTCCGCCTCGACCGTCACGCCCACCGCATCACGCTCGGCTTCCTTACGGGCGTCGATCACCTCGATCTCTTTACGACGGTTAGCCTCGGCCACCTGACGTACGGTGATAACCGCTTCCTCTTTCTCAACCTTAAGCTTCTCCGCCTCTGCAGCCTTGGCGCGCGCGGCTGATTCCTCCTCCGACTTCTCGGCGACCGCGATCTGCTTGTCCTGCTCCGCCACCTCGATATCGCGCTGCTGCTGAATGCGCGACTGTTCGATCGCCTTACGCTTCTCGATCTCGCGAGTCTCGATATCTTTGGTCTTCTCGATCTGCGCCGTCTCTACCGCACGTTCCTTGGCGATCTCCGCCTCTCTCTCTTCGCGGCTCTTCTGTTCCTGCTTCTTGAGGATCTCCGCCTTCTGCTCGGCTCGCTTAAACTCCAGGGCCTGTTGCTGCACCAGACGAGCTTCCTCTTCGGCCTTCTCGATCTCCAGCGACTCCTTCTCGGCTTCCAGGTTACGCTGCTCTATCTTGATGCGGTTTTCCTGTTCGATGTCGTTGGTCTCTTTGCGCTTCTCTTCGATGATCTTCGCCAGGCGAGCGCGACCCTCGGCATCGAAGGCATTATTTTCATTAAAGAATTGCAGATCGGTCTGATCGAAGCCCGTCAGAGAGACTGACTCCAGCTCGAGACCGTTCTTCTCCAGATCGTTGGCGACGTTGTTCTGCACCCGCTGCACGAAGTCGGCGCGCTGCTCATGCATCTCTGTCATGGTCATCTCGGCCGCTACCGCACGCAGTACGTCGACAAACTTAGACTCCATCAGCTTCTTCACCTCTTCGACTCGGGTAGTACGGGTACCTAAGGTCTGCGCGGCCATGGAGATCCCCTCCACACTCGGCGCGACACGCAGATAGAAGTCGGCGCGCACATCCACCCGCATACGATCTTTGGTGATCAGTGCATCTTTCTGCATCTTCTCCACCTCGATACGCAGGGTGTTCATGTTCACCGCGATCGTCTCATGCAGCACAGGCAACACTATGGCGCCGCCATCTTTGATAATCTTCTCACCGCCAAAACCCGTTCTCACAAAGGCGGTCTCTTTCGAGGCCCGTCGATATAACTTGGCAAATATCAGGCCGATCACCAAGATACCGATTAATACCGCGCCCGCGGCGACAAACACAAAGCTGCCACCCAATGACACGCCTATTCCTTCAACTTCATTCATGTTTCATCCTTAATCTAAGCATGTTGTAAGCAGGTTTTCCGGCAAACCTTAAGGCTGCCAAAGACTAAATTTCGTTGTTAAATTGCACCACAGACCAGACCTGGCCATTACGGTTTAACAGCACCACAGAGGTGCCCTGAGAGAAGGCCTCACCGGCCAGCTCAGGCTCGACCAACACATAGTGCTTCTGCTGATAGGCATCTTTCACCACGGCTTCGCTGGGAAATCCCTTGCGGGCACAGCCCAGGGTCACCACCCCAACCAGGCCGCTGAGGTCATCCACAGAGATCGCCGACGTTTCGTTTTTGGGCAGCAGATTAGCGAGACGGGCGCCGAGGAAACGACAGGAGAGCGCGCCAAGCACTATGGCCAGCGGAATGCTTAAGGAAGCCGGCAAGGCAGTATCAATCGATAGCGCCAGATAGTTGATGCTAAAGCCTGCGATGGCAAAGCTGGTCAGGGCCAGCACCAGCCAGATGAGCAGAGGCAGACGGTCAAGGCAGAGCCAGCCGGCGACACCTGTGACACCCGAAACGCCAGTGTCTACATCGGCATCCATCTCCATGGGGGTCAGATCGTCCAGCAGCCCAAACAGGCTGAGGCCAAATACCATAGAGAAGCCCTCGACCAGACCAAGGAGGATCACTAAGGCCAGCGCTAGGCTGTAGGGTAAGTTATCGGTAAGCAGTAAAACATCCACAGTCTCTCTCCATGAGAAAATGCCTCTTGCCCCAGGGGGATTTAAGGCCCGCTTAATGTCGCGCGCGTATATTGCTATACGCCTGTTCCTATCCAAACAATGACTCACTGGGCGGCTCAGACAAGATACGACTTGCCAAGGTAGGCGAGCCACCGAGATTAGAGAATAACAGACTGAATAATTGAGTAAATAGCCAATATTCACATTTGTTTTGCTAATCTTAACGCCCTGGCCAACACCATTGATAAGGCCAAAAAGCTGTGCGAACATCTAGCCTTTGCCCCATCGACCTTTACCCTCACAACTAGAAACATTAGCGATGCAAATACGAGCAATACAGGCCCAGGACTGGCCGAGCATTTTACACATTCAGGATGAGTGTTACCCCAATATTGAGCCAGAATCCCTCGACGCCCTGCAGAGCAAGGCGATGCTCTCCCCCGATACCTGCTATGTGGTCACCCAGAACGACTCGGTGATCGGCTATTGCCTGGCCCATCCCTGGCAGCGCGACCTGCCGCCGAGCCTGGAGCAGGTATTGGACCAGGCACCCTTGCAGGAAACGCTCTATCTTCATGACATCGCCTTTTCCGCCAAGGCACGGGGGCTAGGCGCTGGGGCGGCGGTGTTTAGCCGCCTCATAGAGCGGGCGCAAGACAAGGGGCTAGACAGCATCTCCCTAGTGGCTGTTGGCGGCGCCCACACATATTGGCAACGTCTGGGCTTTAAATCGCGTATAATCGACAAATCCCTGGACAGCTACCCGGAAGATGCCTGCTATATGGTGTATGCCATAGCAGCGCACGCCCCCGGCGTTTCACCTCAAGAATAAGAGATTATTATGGCCCGCAAAGTCGGTTATACCTTTAAAAATCAATACAAAGAGATCAACTTCGTCTACGACAAGTTTCATGACATCTATGAAGCCGTGGCCGCGGCCGAAGGGATCGATCTGACCCGCTATCACGCCATGGAGGCTCAGGTCGCCATGACATCCAAGGGCTCCCAGGCGGTGAAAGACTATCGCCAGAAGGAGTTCGCCCGCTTCGGCTTTAGCGACATCCACTTTATTCGAGATGAAAGCGCTCAGGATGAAAGCTAAGGCCAAGTTAGCTAGAATAAGCCACCCATATTCGCCTTTTACCAGATGATGTAGGCCCTAAATGTCTAATATTGAACATGCCAATTTTCCCAGAGCCGGCTTCTTTCGCCGCCTGGGCGCGATAGTGTACGACCTGCTGCTGGCCGTTGCCGTCTACATGGTGGCCGGTGCCATCGGCTTCGGTGCCTTTACCGCCCTCACCAGCAGTGGCCTACTTGCCATGAATGGCTTCGAGCATGTCTCGGATCTGCTCAACGGCACCCCGCTCTACAAAGGCCTGTATCAGCTGTGGATCACCTTCTGCGTCGGCCTCTTCTATGTGCTGTTTTGGAGCTACGGCGGCCAGACACTGGGCATGCGCGCCTGGCGCCTGAAGATCCAGCACCCCAACGGCCAGAGCCTGAGCATGATCACCGCCACGGCCCGCCTGGTATGGTCGCTACTTGGCATAGGCAACCTGTGGATCCTCATCAACGGCGATAAGCTGGCACTACAGGATATGATGACCCGCTCGGAAGTGGTGGTGCTGTCAAAAGAAGCCAATCAGATGCGTAACTGGCACGGCGTCTAGTAATACCAATCGTGATAAATAATTGCTCAGGCTAGCTCGTTAAAACGCTCGATAACGGTATTAGGTAGACTAACGACTCATCTAAAAATCCTGCTTGGTTCTCAAGCGTTTTTCCTGCGCTATTTCTGATCAGATACTTACTATGATGGGTATAGATCGCTAAAACTAAAAAAGGACCCCTAGGGTCCTTTTTTATTGAGCGTATTTATTTGCGCTTATCCATTGCGCTTATCCATATTGCGCTAGCCGATAATCGGCTAAACTCGCCCCTAGCGGCGTATATAGTAGATGGCCACGCTACTGAAGATGAGCGGCGGCATGACGGCCCCCAGCACGGCTGGCAGGCCGTAAACCAAGGTCATGGGGCCAAAGATCTCGTTGCAGATATAGAAGCTGAAGCCCGCAACCACCCCCAGCAGCACCCGTGCGCCCATGGTCACGGTACGCAGCGGACCGAACACGAAAGAGAGGGCCACCAGCATCATGACCGCCACGGTGATCGGCTGTAAGATCTTGCGCCACAGCGCCAGCTCATAGCGGCCAGAATCCTGGTTGTTCACCTTGAGGTATTCCAGATAATCCACCAAGCCCTGAATCGATAAGGCCTCGGGTTTTACCGACACCACGCTGAGCTTATCCGGCGTCAGGGTCGACTCCCAGCGATACAGGGTCAGATCCGTCAGGCTCACCTGCTCTGGCGTGATCTTGGTCTGACGCACATCCAGCAGACGCCAATGATCCTTGGAATAGACGCCGCGACGCGCCTCTATGGTCCCCACCAGGTTCAGATGGTCATCGAACTCATAGAGCACGATATTGTGTAGGCTGTTGATATCCTCTATCTCGCCGATATTGACGAACAAATCGCCATCTTTGGCCCAGATACCGCGGCTCGACTTGAACAGGCTACCGCCCGAGAGCTTGACCGCCTGCAGCTCCTTACCATGACGCTCGGCCACGGGTGCGCCCCACTCACCCAGCGCCATCACCAGAATCATCAGGGGCACCGCCGTCTTCATCGCCGACAGGGTGATCTGAAAGCGGGAAAGGCCCGCCGACTGCATCACCACCAGCTCAGAGTTCGATGCCAACATCCCCATGCCGATCAATGCCCCCAAGAGCACGGCCATGGGGAAAAACATCTCGATATCGCGGGGGATCAGAAACAGCACATAGATGGCGGCATCCACCATGGTATAGGTACCGCGGCCGACGAGACGCAGCTGATCCACCCACTTGATGATGCCAGACAGGCCGGTTAACACCAGCAAACACAGGCCCGAGGTGCTGACCAGGACGCGAGCGATATAGAAGTCTAAGATTCTCATGCATTCACCTTCTTACGCTTGATCAAGCCAGAAAGCTTGGCACCTGTGGGGCGCTCCTTACTCAGGAGCAACATCCCCAAAAACAGCGCCGAGGCATGGATCCACCACATGCCGAGATAGGCGGGGATCACCTCATCCTCCAGTGCCTTACGCCCGGCGATCATCAGACCGAAGTAGCCCAGATAGAGCAAGATGGCCGGGAACATCTTGGCAAACTTGCCTTGGCGTACATTGACCCGCGCCATGGGCACGGCGATCAGCGTCATGAAGGGGATCGCCAGCGGGATGGCCAGGCGCCAGTGGAACTCGGCCACCGCCTCGGGTCCCTCGGTATCGAGCAGCTGGTCGATAGGCAGGGCAGACAACTTGCGACGACGCTGATCCACCTCCTGCTCCTTGATCTGCATCTCGTAACCCGCAAACTCGACCACCTGATAGTCGAGACGATTCGGCTTATTCTGATACTGAATCCCGTCGTTAAGTTCCAGGCGCTGCTCACCGGTATCGTCCTCGATCACCCGGCCTCCTTGGGCCACCACGATATTGGTCTGGCTGGCGCCATCTTCCGGGTCGGGCAACTGTGCCACGAATACCTTGTCCAGTTGATTGTCGCGGCCGATACGCTCGACAAAGAGTACAGCGCGGCCGTTAGGGCTGGTCTGGAAGCGTCCCTGGGTCAGCGCCGCTAAACCGGCTTCCGACTGGGCATTCTCCAGCACGCGGTTTTGCGTCTCCTCCGCCCAAGGAGTGACATAGATAGATAGAAAACCGGTAAACAGCATATTGACGACGGCGAGTAGCAGGGTCACCCGGGTGACATACCATTCACTCACACCGACGCTATGGAAAACCACCATCTCGCTTTCGGCGTACATACGGCCATGGGCCACCAGAATCCCCAAAAAAAGACTCAGGGGTACAACAAGCACGGCAAGATAGGGAAGATTGAGCCCGAGTAGGGTCATCACCAGAGAGGCGGGAAACTCGCCATCGGATGCATCAGCGAGTACACGAACAAAATGTTGGCTAATAAAAATAGCTAACAGTACTAAAAGCACTGCCATCTGCGCTTTTAAAACTTCACGAATCAAGTATCTAAATACAATCACAGGCAGGATCCAGTCCCTAAACTTATATTTATGCTGGTATCAGCCCACTTTTCATGTAGACTGTCTACTTTTGGTAGTTTTGTGACCAGCCTTTAACTAAAAATGGCAGAAAAACACCTGAAAAATTAACATTGGTGTACCAATTTTAGGTCCGTTTTGGACACAAGCAGACATTATCTAATAAATAATAATATTTGTCTTTAAGAATCTAGGAGAGCTCATGGAGTTTAGCGTTAAGAGCGGCAGCCCGGAAAAACAACGTTCGGCCTGTATTGTCGTTGGTGTCTATGAACCTAGACGCCTCTCTGGTATTGCTGAGCAACTGGATAAAATCAGTGAAGGCTACATTAGCAACTTACTTCGCCGCGGCGACTTAGAGGGTAAGCCAGGTCAGATGCTACTTTTGCATCATGTACCCAACGTGTTGAGTGAACGCGTCCTTCTTGTAGGTTGTGGCAAAGAACGAGAACTAGACGAACGCCAGTACAAGCAGATCATCACTAAGACCATCAACACCTTAAACGACACAGGTTCTATGGAGGCCGTTTGCTTCCTGACCGAGCTGCACGTTAAGGGTCGTGACACCTATTGGAAAGTACGCGAAGCCGTTGAATCGACTCAGAACAGCCTATACAGCTTCGACGCACTCAAGACCCGCAAGGGCGAAACCCGTCGTCCGCTGCGCAAGCTGGTATTCAATGTACCGACTCGCCGCGAACTCACGGTAGGCGAGCGCGCCATCGAGCACGGCATGGCCGTATCGACAGGTACCCAGCTGTGTCGCGACGTGGCCAACATGCCACCTAACATCTGTAACCCGGCTTACCTGGCCTCTCAGGCGCGTCAAATTGCCGAGAACCATGAAAACCTCACCGTCACTACCGTTGGCGAAGAGCAGATGGCCAAGCTGGGCATGAACTCATACCTGGCCGTCGGCCGCGGCAGCCATAACGAGTCGGTCATGACCGTCATGGAATACAAGGGCGCGGTAGATAGCACAGAGAAGCCTATCGTACTTGTGGGTAAGGGCCT
The DNA here is from genome assembly GCF_022398425.1 of Shewanella sp. Isolate7. Lineage (NCBI taxonomy): Bacteria > Pseudomonadati > Pseudomonadota > Gammaproteobacteria > Alteromonadales > Shewanellaceae > Shewanella > Shewanella sp. Isolate7. Next base: position 21,561 of record NZ_JAKEVJ010000062.1, read on the forward strand.
GACCTTCGACTCGGGCGGTATCTCGCTCAAGCCAGGCGAAGCCATGGATGAGATGAAATATGACATGGGCGGCGCCGCAGGCGTGATCGGTACCATGCTGGCCCTGTGCGAACTGAAGCTGCCGATCAACGTGGTCGGTGTATTGGCGGGCTGTGAAAACATGCCATCGAGCAACGCCTATCGTCCAGGGGATATCCTGACTACCATGTCGGGCCAGACGGTAGAAGTGCTCAACACCGACGCCGAAGGCCGCCTGGTACTGTGTGACGTGCTGACCTATGTAGAGCGTTTCGACCCTGAGCTGGTCGTCGACACGGCAACCCTTACCGGTGCCTGTGTGATCGCCCTGGGTAAACACGCCTCAGGCCTCTTCTCCTCCCACAACCCGCTGGCTCACGAGCTACTCAACGCCGGCGAGCAGAGTGGCGACCGCGCATGGCGCATGCCGCTATGGGATGAGTATCAGGAGCATCTGGAGAGCCCGTTTGCCGACATGACCAACCTGGGCGGTCGTCCTGCCGGTGCCATTACCGCAGCCTGCTTCCTGTCGCGCTTCACCAAGAAGTACAACTGGGCGCACCTGGATGTGGCCGGTACCGCATGGAACAGTGGCGCCAACAAGGGCTCGACCGGTCGCCCCGTGCCGCTGCTGACGCAGTTCCTGATCAACCGCGCTGGCGTTGAACAGGGCGAGTAATGCCCCATCACCTAGCCTAAGGCTGTGATTAAGTAAAGAATCCACCTTCATAGAAGGTGGCTTTGATTGGCCCCCTATAAGGGGGCTTATTTATTAATCAACGTTCAATTGTAATTGACGCTCGGCCTCTTCCTTCTCTTGTCTGTCTTGATGCCGCACGTAGCGCCTAATTATTTCCTCATTCGCTCCTACCGAAGCCACAAAGTAACCACGTTGCCAGAAATGATTACCCCACAACTTCTTCTTTCTTAAATATGGATACTTCGCGAATAATC